>JAPLTE010000024.1 GCA_026398235.1 Verrucomicrobiota bacterium | reverse complement strand
GGTGATGATCTATCGCAGCGAGGCGCGCCGGATCGCGGCGGAAATCCAGCGCGTGAACGGGCGGGTTCTCCACGTTTATTTTGGAAACATCGGGGTCCAGCTTCTGCCGCTGCTGCGCAACTCCCCCGTGCCGGTCATCGTCTCCTTTCACGGGGCGGATGCCGGGGTGGACATGAACCGGCGCGCCTACCGCAACGCGGCCCAGGAGATGTTCGGGCTGGCGCGCTTGGTTTTGGCCCGCTCGGAAGCCCTTGCGCAACGGCTCGCGGAAATGGGCTGCCCGCGCGAAAAGATCCGCATCCAGCGCACCGGCATTCCGCTGCTGCGCTTTCGCTTTTGGGCGCGTTTGGCTCCCGAGGATGGCGCTTGGCGGTTCTTTCAGGCGTGTCGTTTGATTCCCAAAAAGGGGCTGCAAAATGCCCTGCGCGCTTTTGCCCGGTTTACGGAAACCTACCCGCTCGCAACGTTCACCATCGCCGGAGAGGGCCCGCTCCTGGCCGAACTCACCGCTTTGGCGCTGGAACTGGGGGTCGCGGAACGCGTCCGCTTCACCGGATTCCTCGCCCATGGCCCGCTGCTGGAGGAGCTTTCGATGGCGCACGTGTTCCTGCACCCGAGCGAGACCGGCCCCGACGGCAACCAGGAAGGCGTGCCCAATTCCATGCTCGAAGCGATGTCCACCGGCCTGCCCGTGGTGGCGACCCGGCACGGCGGCATCCCCGAAGCCGTGGATGACGGAGTGAGCGGCTTTCTCGTGGCCGAGCACGACCCGGAAGCGCTTGCGCAGGCAATGTTGAAAATCGCGAAAGCGCCCGCGCGTTATCCCGCCCTCGGGGCTGCGGCCGCCAAGGCCGTGGCGGAACGCTTTGAGCAGGGGAAACAGACCGAAGTGCTGGAGCGCTGCTACGCGGAGGCGGCGGAAATGTAAAAAATTGCCGCAAAAAGACGCAAAAGGCGCACAATAACCCTGACATGAACTCCACTCCTCTCCCGCTCTCGGTCGCCGTTGTGACGCTCAACGAGGAAGCCAACCTGCCGCGCTGCCTCGAAAGCGTGCGCGAGATTGCGGCGGAAATCGTGATCATCGACTCCGGCTCGACCGATTGCACACCGGAAATCGCGCGGAAATGCAATGCCCGGTTTGAAACGGCGGCTTGGAACGGATTCATCGTCCAAAAAAACCGGTCCCTGGATGCCTGCACGCAACCTTGGGTGCTCTTTCTGGACGCCGACGAAGCCCTCTCGCCCGAACTGGCCGCCTCGTTGAAAGCGCTCTTTGCCAAAGGCGAACCGCCAGCGGACGGTTACTGGCTCAACCGCCGCACCTGGTATCTCGGCGCGTGGATCTGGCACGCGTGGTACCCGGAATGGCGTCTGCGGCTGACCCGGCGCGGCGCGGCGCGCTGGGGTGGGATCGACCCGCACGCCAGCCTGCAAATTTCCGGTCCCACGGCGCGGCTGGAGGGCGATTTGCTGCACTACTCGTTCCGCGATTTACAGGACCACCTCCAGCGCACGATCGGCTACGCCCGCACGGCAGCCGGTTCGTATGCAGCGCGCGGGCGCAAATTCCACTGGCACCAACTCTTATTCTCGCCGTGGATCGCTTTCGCAAAACACCTTCTTCTCAAGCAAGGCTGGCGCGACGGCTGGCGCGGCTGGCTCATCTCGGCCATCCGGGGCATCGATTGCTTCGCCAAATACGCGTTCCTGCTGGAGCGGGAGCGCGGGGGGGCCGCGTCGGAAAAATAGCCGCAAAGAAGCGCAAGAGGCGCAAAAGAAAGGCATCAGACCAGTCTCAACGAACCGGACTCTTTGGATGCGAGGGCGGTATTTCCTGAGCGCCTTCGGCGCTCCTAGTTCATTGTAAACACTCAAACCGAAACCGCTCTAATCCCCAGGGTGAGGTGAATTCCCTTCCGGCTTGGAATGCAAGCCTCTCTATTTTTGCGCTTTTTGCGGCTGAAGAGCCGGACTACTTCGTCACGATTTCGCCCACGTGGGGCTTGCCGTTCATCACATCCGCAATCACAAACGGGTGCTTTTGCTCTTTGGAGACTTTCAAGGCCGCAGTCTCCTGCCCATTCGTGGCACGGGCTTGCAACGGAGTCCCAGCCTCCGGGGTTTCCGCAGTCTGGATCAGCGCAAAACCGAGTTCCTCATTCACCAGCGAAACCGTGCCAATCACCTTGGGAGCCGGGGCGGGAGCTTGGATGGGAGCGGAAATATCGGGTTGACGGTGGGTGGCGCAGGCGGCGAGGCCAAGGCAGATTGCGGCGAGCAGAAGGCTCTGGGGGTGATGCTTCATCCCGTCAGAAAATCATAAATCCGCGCCCACGACAACCTTCGGCTTGCATGAATTTGCGAAAAAGGTCATATAAACCCCACCTATGGGACAACAGTTGAAAACCGTCGCAAAACGCCGCCGCCGTGCGGCTTATCTCGAACGCAAAAAAGAGGCCGCCAAAGCGCCCGCCGCCGCTCCGGCAAAGGCGAAGAAATAACCGCCGCCTTCTTTGAGGCAAACCGCGATAAAGCCAGGGGGTGCAATGCGCTCCAGGGCTTTTTTCGTTTATCCCGACTCCACCGTTATGGCGCGCTTCCTCCTCGTCGATGCCCATAGCGCCATTTTCGCCTGGCCCGAACTGCGCGCCCTCCACCAGCGCCGGATGTTGCTTGCCCGGGAGTCGCTCGTCAAAACGCTCACCGAATACCAGGACATTACCGGAATCCGCGTGGTCGCCGTCTTCGATGGCCGGGGGGAGCAAACCTCCGAGGTTTCTGAACCAGGCGGCATCCAGGTTTTCTATTCCGGCCAGGGGCAGAGCGCCGATTCTGTGATTGAGCGGCTCGCGGCCAAATACGGTCGAGAACACAGCCTTACCGTCGCCACGGACGACCGGCTCGAACAAGACACCGCCTCCAGCTTTGGCGCGGTCTGCATCTCGATGGAAATCCTCAAAGGGATGATCGAAGAAGCTCGTGCCGGATTTCAGCGAGAGAGCAAACGCCACCGGCGGGAATAGGGCACGCTTACCCCCCTCAGGGGCCCACCGGGAGGGAATCAGGGTTTTTTTATAAGTTTGAACGGGGCCAACCCTTTCTTGTCATAAGCAGTACAGATGAAACCTGCCCAAGAAACCCTGCCGAGCGAGCAAAGGTTGTTCGCAAGCCGTATTTTCTTTAGAAGGTTTTTTCCACCTTATGGCTGCTGAAGACACAGAATCGGGCATCAAGATTTATCTCCGGGAAATTGGCCAGATTGCGTTGCTGACTGCGGCGCAAGAGGTGGAATTGGCAGCCCGCATCAAAAAAGGAGACAAGGAGGCGCGCAGCCTCATGATCCGGGCCAACCTGCGGCTGGTGGTGAAAATTGCGCACGATTACGCCAATCTCGGCCTGCCGCTGCTGGACCTTATTTCCGAAGGCAACATCGGGCTGATGAAGGCCGTGGAGCGCTTCGACCCTGCCAAGGGGGGCAAGCTGAGCACGTACGCGGCATGGTGGATCAAGCAATCCATCAAGCGGGCCTTGGCCAACCAGAGCAAAACCATCCGTTTACCGGTGCATCTGGTGGATAAAATTTCCAAAATGCGCCGGGTTTCACTCCAAATGAGCGAGGAACTCGGACGCGAACCGACCGACGACGAGCTCGCGGAAGAGGTGGGGCTTTCCAGCGCCAAGGTATCGCATTTGAAAACCGTGGCGATCCGGCCCGCTTCGCTCGATGCGCCGATCAGCGATGACGACTCGACGGCTTTCGGGGAGATCGTTGGCGATGAAGACGCCCTGACCCCCTTCGAGTTGCTGCGCGACAAGAATTTGCGCGACGAGGTGGACGATCTTCTTGCGGTGCTCGACGAGCGCGAAAAACGGATCATTTTTTCCCGGTTCGGCTTGGACGGCGGCAAAGCGCGCACGCTGGAGGAGGTCGGGAAAAAATTCGGGGTCACGAGGGAACGCATCCGGCAGCTTCAAAATATTGCGCTTTCCAAACTGCGCCGCGCCTTGCAGAAAAAAGAGCGGCCGGCCATTGCAGGACTCGCCGGGGTATTTGCCCCGCCAGAGGAGGAGTAATACCATTTCTTCTAAATAAACGGACTGCCTTTGGCGCTTTTTTTCAGCGCCGAAGGCGCGGCCCCATACCAGCCTTGGGCAACGCCCAAGGGTTTCCAGAAAACAACGGGCTGAAAGCCCGCACCATCCCAAAAAGGTGTGCTATGGTGCGGGCCTTCAGCCCTGCCTCTATCCTCTCCTACAACCCAGCCCTTCGGGCTGGGCTGGTATGTTCTCGCGCCTTTGGCGCTCAAGAGTCCAATAATTTGCAAGAGTTGGTATAATCCCACACCCCGAATCTCTTTGGCGATTACTTCTCGCGGGTGATCGCCACGTTGATTTGAAGCAGGTTCTTGACGATCCAATCTTTTATACCCCCGGAGGCGAGCTTCAGGCGCTTGAGCCGGCCGCGACCCCGGAAGAACGCTTCCAAATCCCACAAGCTCGCCCAGTGAATCGCATCCCGGTCCCGGTAAAAAGCCGGCAGGTGAAAAATCGCGGGATCGGTATGCACCAGAAAGAGGGACCGCCGGGCAATGCAACTCCACAGCCGGGCGAGCGCCAGCCAGACCCCGATGCCCAAACGCCGGAGCGCGGAATAGTGATCGGCAGAGTGCGAAAGGTAAAAAGGGAAGTCGTAGCGGGGGCAGAAAATGAAGAGCTTTCCGCCCAAAGTCAGGAAGGAAAACAATTTTTCAAGGGTCTGCCGCGGATCGCTCACATGCTCAAATACAAAGGTCGAAAAGATGACGTCAAATTCCCCCTCAATCTGCCCGATGCTGCTGAAGTGGACGGCATCCGCAACCTGGAGAAGATGCGCCTCGTTGGCACGCGTGACATCCTGGGCTGTGTAATGGAGGGACGGCTTCAGATCCTCCACAAACCCGGGAAAGCCGCTTTTCCCAGCCCCAAATTCCAAGATCCGGCAAAGCGGCTTTTTTTCGAGGGTCTCCAAAATCGCCGCGCGCACATAATTCCACTGCTCCGGCAATGCGTTGACGAGTTTGAAAGCGGTATAGTCCGATGTGTTTTGGTAAAACAAATCCATCCGCCTCCGCAAATCTGCGGTGAGAGGATTTTCTTCGCCAGTCAAGTTGCCGGGGGCCTTCATTGCATCGTCACCCGTTGAGAATCAGGGAAACTATTAGCAATAAGGATAAACCGCCTGATTGCAATAACATTTCGCCCGGTTATTTCACCGGACGCAACTGAATCGAGTCAAAGGTGGATTCCCCCGCTTGCAGATCACTGACGATCACCAGATTATCCCCATGGTGAACGTGCCCCTGTTTGCGCAGGAGTTGCACGGCGGATTCGATCGTCTGCTCGGGATCGTCCGAGAAGGGCATCAACACCGGGACGATGCCCCAATTGATCGAAATCTTGCAGCAAACTTCCATCGTGTTGCTGAACGCGAAAATCGGCGAATGCTCGGGGCGCTGGGCCGAGACATAGTTGGCGACGCGCCCGCGCCGTGTGAAGACGACCACCTTGCTGTTGCGCAAGGAATTGGCGAGCACCACGGCAGAATGCATCGTGCGCTGGCGGTTTTCGTTGTAGAAGGCCTCGTTGGCGTATCCGGCCCCGCCGCTGCGTTCGATGCGGGTGGCGACACGGTGGAGCGCCTCGACGCATTGCACCGGGTATTTGCCCACGCTGGTCTCCCCGCTGAGCATGATCGCATCGGCCTGTTCAAAGACGGCGTTGGCCACATCGGTCACTTCGGCCCGCGTGGGGACCGGGTTGGAAATCATCGACTCCAGCATGTGCGTGGCGACGATCACCGGACGACCCGCGCGAAGACAGCGCTTGACGATGGCGCGCTGGATGATGGGCAACTCCTCCATGGCGCACTCGATGCCCAGATCGCCGCGAGCCACCATGATGACATCGCTCTTTTCAATGATGCCGCTGATGTTGCGCACGGCAAGCTGGTCTTCGATCTTGGCAATGATCCGGGCGTGGCTGCCGTGTTTGGTGAGCACCTCGCGCAACGCATCCACGTCGCTCGGCTCCCGGCAGAAGCTCAGCGCCACCATATCGACGGCCAGTTCCGCGCCCAGCGCGACGTCTTCCAAATCTTTTTCGGTCAGCGGAGGGAGATTCACCTTCACGCCGGGCAAGTTGATGTGGCGGCGGGAACCCAGCGTGCCGGGGGTCAAGACGCGGCAGCGAACCCGCTTGCGCTCTTTTTCAAGGACCTCCATGTGCATCACGCCGTTGTCCACGAGCACCGTGTCGCCCACGGAGATATCATCGACGAGCCCGTCGTAATTGACGTCCACGGAATATTGCTCCTCGCTGCGTTCGCCGCGCACGGTGAACTCAATAATGTCGCCCACCTTGAGATGGAGCTTCGTGGCGACATCGCCCGTGCGGATGGCGGGCCCTTGGGTATCGAGCAGGATGCCGACAATGGCGTCCAGATCGGCTGCTACCTTGCGAATGCGGGGAACAATCAAACGCACCCATTCGTGCGAGGCGTGGCTCATGTTCAAACGGAAGACATTGGCGCCCGCATCCACCATGGCCCGCAGCATTTCCTCGGATTCAGTCGCCGGGCCGAGGGTGCAGATAATCTTTGTGTTGCGCATGGGGACGTAGTGGGGGCAAGAACGGGAAAAATTTCAAGATAATCTCCGCTTATTTTGGGTGCTTGCCAAGTGAGGCGTTTCCTCGGACAACAAACGGTGCATCAGCAGGCCTCGCGTTTTGGACGTGTCCCCGGGCTGGCAAGGCGCTACATTCCTTAAATCATGACGTTGAAAGAAGAACTCGTGCAACTGTTGGGAGCGGAGGTCGTCTCCGATGACGCGGCGACGCTCGCGGCTCATAGCGCGGATAAATGGTTTGCAAGCCACGCGCCGGAACTGGTCGTCTTCGCCCAAAACACCGGGCAGGTCAGCCGATTGCTTGCGTTCGCCAACGCACGCGCAATCCCGGTCACGGCCCGCGGCAGCGGAGTCGGTTACGTGGGGGGATGCGTTCCGTCGCGCGGCGGCATCGCCCTTTCGCTGGCGCGGATGAACCGAATCAAAGAGATCCACCCGGCCGACGGCGTGGCCGTGGTGGAGCCCGGAGTGATCACCGGCGAGCTTCAAGCGGCCGTGCGGGCCCTCGGCTGGTATTATCCGCCCGACCCGGCGAGCCTGAAGGAATGCACCCTCGGCGGCAACATCGCCACCAACGCGGGAGGGCCGCGCTGTTTGAAATATGGGGTGACTCGATCCTACCTGCTCGGTCTTGAAGTGGTGCTGGCCAGCGGCGAAGTGCTCCGCACCGGCGGGCGCACGCACAAGAACAAGACCGGGTTCGATCTGGTCGGGCTCTTTACCGGCTCGGAAGGGTTGCTCGGCATCGTAACCGAAGCGACGCTGCGCCTGATCCCTCTTCCCCCGGCGCGCGCCACTCTTTCCGCGAGCTTTGCGACTTTCGCCCAAGCCGCCGAGGCGGTGCAGCGCGTGCTCGGCGCGGGGTATCTCCCGGCAGCGCTGGAAATCGCCGACGCTTTCACGCTGTGCTCGGCCCGCGCGTTTGCCGGCACAGAGCTCGTGCCCGAAGGCGAAGGCCACTTGCTCATCGACCTCGACGGGCACGCAGCATCGGTCCAAAGCGAAGCGCGTGCACTCGCGGAACTGGTGCGCGGGCTGGGCGCGCTGCATCTGCGCGAAGCGTTTGGCGAAGCGGCGTGCGAGGAGCTTTGGGAACTGCGGCGTCAATTTTCCCAATCACTCAAAGCGACCGGTTTGACCAAGCTCAATGAGGATATTGTCGTGCCGCGAGGACGGCTGGTGGACCTGGCTGAATTCGCTGCGCGGCTGCGCGAAAAATACGGGTATCCTGTCGCCTGCTTCGGCCACGCGGGCGATGGCAACATCCACACCAACCTCATGGCGGCGGATTTCGACAACCCCGAAGTCCAAGAGCGCGTGGGCCAGGCTTTGGATGAGCTTTTCACCCAAGTGCTTGCCTGGGGTGGCGCGATCACCGGCGAACACGGGATCGGCCTTGCAAAAGCGCGCTGGTGGGAGCAAGCCGCCTCGCCCGTGAGCCGAGGTGTGCACGAAGCGCTCAAAAAAGCGCTCGATCCCAAGGGGATCCTCAATCCCGGGAAGTTTGTGGGCGGCAGCAACAACGCTGAGTCTCAGATTGAGCCTATCCCTTCGCCGTGCTGCGGGAAGAATTGAAGACTGTAAATTCGGAAGCGGGGGAAGCGGTCTTTCGCTGCCTCCCTCGCTTTCCTAAGGCTTTTATTTTGTGTCGTCCATTCCCTCGCCGGAGACGGACGGCCCGCCGCTCAACCGGGCCTGGGCCAAGGCCTGGCGCGGGTCTTCAGTGGGTTTGAAATCGCCGCGCAAAATCCGCAGCGCGTTGCGTTCCTCGTCGATCTCCGCTTCGGTGCGGAAGCCGAGCCGCCGCAATACGGGCAGGGGCGGCGCCCAACCCAGCAGCGCATGCATTAAAAGAAATCCCGCGACGACCCCCGACCAAATGTACCAGCGGCGATTGAGAAAAGTCCCGAGCGCAAGCCCGAGCAGCACCTGGATCGAAGCGCCGGTCTGGATCGCCCGCTCGAAATCCCATTCGCGGTCGAGTTCTTCCAGGCGTTTCGCGAGCGTCTCCTGATCCGTGCCACAAAAGGCCTCCACATTTTTTTGGGTCTTGCTAAAAATCCGTTCGTTCAGTTTCCGGGACGTGCATTGCGACACCCGGCTGGTTGTTTTGGGCAAAGTGATGGCAGCCATAATAATCTCCTCCCTTTGGTTTCGGAAGTCGGGGCAAGATTAAGCGCCGGTTGGAAGAAGCATTGACCGCAAAAAGGCGGACGCGCCACAAATTGCGGCTAAACCAGCGCGTCCCGCTTGACCCCGTGCAATTCAAACACCCGCACAATCGTCTCTTCGATCAGGTTATTCGGGCAGGAAGCCCCGGCGGTGATGCCGATCACCACGGGCGACGCGGGTAGCCAGTTTTGGGTGATGATCTCTTTTTTCGTGGGTAGATCGAAATGGCAAATCGCCTCGCGCGAACCCAATTTCCCCGCGTTGCCGATGAAATACGTCGGCACGATCGCCTCGCCCAATTCGGCCAGGTGCGAGGTGTTGGAGGAGTTGTAGCCGCCCACCACAAGCAGGAGGTCCATCGGTTGGGCAAGCATTTCGGTCAACGCATCCTGCCGCTCCTGCGTGGCCCCGCAAATCGTATCGAAAAAGCGGAAGCTCTCCTGCGCTCCCTGCGCGCCGTCCCGCTCCACGAGCGCGGCTTTGATCCGGCGTTGCACCTCCTCGGTTTCGCCGCGCAGCATCGTGGTCTGGTTGGCCACGCCCACGCGCCGCAAGTGGAGATCCGGGTCGAACCCTCGGGAATACCCTCCTTCAAAGCGTTTCAAAAAAGCCGCTTTATCTCCGCCATTGCGGATGTAGTTGCATACGAGGTCGGTCTCTTCCAGCGTGAGCACAATGAGATAATGCCCTTTGCCGCCGAGGACAGCCCGGCTGGCGGTGGCTTTGGTTTCCTCGTGCCGGGCCTTGCCGTGGATGAGCGAGGTGACGTCGTCCGTCGCGTTCTGGCGCACGCGTTTCCAGACGCTCATCACGTCGCCGCACGTGGTATCCACGATCTGGCAGCCGCGGGCCTTGATGCGCTCCAGGGTCTCCACGTCGGTGCCAAACGCGGGCACGATCACCACGTCGCCCACGGCGAGTGCTTCCAAATCCGGCACGCCGGTTTTGTCCACGATATTGCGGATGCCTAACGCGAGGATCTGTTGGTTGACCTCCGGGTTGTGGATGATCTCGCCCAAGATGAAAAGCTGCCGCCCGGCAAACACTTTCGCGGCGGCGTAGGCGAGGTCGATCGCCCGTTCGACCCCGTAACAAAAGCCGAATTGCTTGGCCAGTTTGACCGTCACCGCACCGGCGGTGATCGAGCCGCCATTGGCCCGCATGCGATCGACAATTTCGCTCCGGTAATGGGATTCCACCTGCGCCTGCACCTGGGTCATCACCTCGGGCGTCCGCAGGTTTACCCGGGGGGGGGGAGAAGGGTGGGCATCGGAAGTGGTCATGCGGGCAGAGTAAGCGCAAGGGGCCGGGGATTCAAAGAAAAGACGCGCCCGCCGCCGGGCCGCCCCTGCTCTCCCCGAAATGCCTGGAATCTGCGAGGGGGATTTGATACAACGGCGCACCCAAAAATGAACTCAACCTGCGATGTGCTGGTGGCCGGGGGTGGCGTGGCGGGGGTGCCCGCTGCGGTGGCGGCGTGCCGTGCCGGAGCCCGTACGGTCCTGGTGGAGCGGGAAAATTTTCTCGGCGGAATGGGGGTCACCGCTCTGCACCGTTACATCTGCGGGCTGTATTTGAACAGCGAGGCAGAACCGTCGGCGACGCTCAACCCCGGGCTCCCCCGCGAAGTCGTTGCGCGGCTGCGAGCGCTTTCCCCCGCCAGTCATCCCCTGCCCATGGGGCGCGGCTGGGGGTTTCCGTTTGAACCGGCTCATTTACGAGCCGTCTATGAGCGCCTCGCCCAAGGGGAGGCGAATCTGATCCGGCTCCTTTCTTCAACGGTGCAAGCGGTGGAGCGCAATCCAGAGGGCAGCATTGTGCGCGTCACCGTGCAATCGCCTGAAGGGGAACACGTTTTTTCTCCGCGCGCGGTGATCGACGCCACCGGTTCGGGAGCCGTCCTCCGGCTTGCCGGAGCGCCCATCGCCCCGGCTTCGGAACCGGGCCGCCAGCCCGGCGGTTGCACGCTGCACCTGGCGGGGATCAACGGCGACCGACAAATGCTAGCGATCAAGATTGCCTGGCAACTTGGCCGTTTGCCTCCCGCCGAAGCGGTCGGGCTGCCCCCTTTTGGAGGGTTCACCGCAGATGGGGGCGAGGGGGAAGGGTTTTGCAAGTTCACCCTTTCACCGGAATTCGCCCAGCAAGGCAAGGAGGCGATCCAAAAATGCCTCGACCGGATGCATGCGCTTCTGGCTTCCAAAATTCCCGAACTGGCCCACAGCCGCATCGTCGGACGCTTCCACCTCATCGAAAGCGACGGAGTGCGGCTGGCCGGAGACTGGGAACTGGACGAAAGCTCGATCCTGACTGGGCGCAAATTCCCAAACAGCGTCGTCCGGAACGCCTGGCCTGTGGAGTCGTGGGAAGCGGGCGGGAGCAGTCCGCTGTATGCCTACCCGCCCGAGGGGGACTATTACGAAATTCCCCGGCGTTGCCTGAATTCGAGAGCGGTGCCGAATCTGTTCGCCACCGGCCGTTGCATTTCCGCCACCCAAAAAGCCGTTTCCTCCACACGCCCCATGGGGACCTGCATCGCGCTCGGAGAAGCTGCCGGAAAACTCGCAGCCATTTACCGCTAGATGTGATGTTTCAATAGGTTGTCCATGCGGACAGAACTGCCCGCAAGTGGCTGGCCCGTTACCACTCAGAGGGGCTTTCGGGGCTTCGGGAGCGTTCTTCGCGTCCTTATGCCATTCCGAGGCAAACTCCTCCGGCTCAGGTCGCCACGGTGCTTGCGCTTCGTAAGTTGCGCATGCCCGGCTTCCAAATCGCACGTCAAACCGGTCTCTCAAAAACCTCCGTTTCCCGCATCTTCGCCGCCATAACCTCCATCGGCTTTCCTTGCTCGATCCACCGCGTCAGCGGACTCGCCCACGTTGCGGGTTGCAATCCATTCGGTTATCTCCGGGAAATGGGGCTTGCGCTTGAAGAGGGCGAGGAAGCGCAGGAAATAGCTCTGATGACTCTCGTCTTTGTGCGGGGGTGGTAGCTCCCAAGTGACTGGTGCCGAGGGTTGAGGCGGCTCCCATTTGCCCTTTGGCTGCACCTCGATTAGTTCCCCGGCGAGCTGCAACCGCACGGCATTTTTGCGCGCTGGAGCGCGATGCCTCCTACTTCTTAACTTTCTGGTTGAGCGATTCGAAGCTGGGGCTGCTGAAAAAATCCAGGTTTTTGCCGTCCCGAACAATCGTGACCTTCCAGCCTGCGATCCGGTCCACATGCCGATCGGATGTGCCGTGCATATGGCCCCCGATTGTGACTTCGCCTGCGCTCACTTGGCTGGTGGTCGAAGGCGGCACTTTCGGCAACTGTAGTTCGCCTTGGGAACGCTCATAATTGGCTGTTTCGAGGCCCCACCTTTGGATCACCATCACATACTTCAGAGTTGTTGCGGGCAATTCCTTCATCGAAACATTCTGGATATTGATCCGGAGCGCCATTTTCCGGTCAATCGTCATCGTGCCCATCCCGCCACGAGGTTGGCCATCGTGCCGCTCCAGCGACACTTTTTGGACATCCACAGACAAGCCGCCGTTTTCAGCGGCAGTCAAAGTGGCCAGGGGGAGTGTGAGAAGAAGCAGGACTGCAATCCAGGATTTCATAAGAAGGTTTTTTGGCTAACGCTGTTTGACTGGGTGATATGCTTTTTGAGAATTCAGCCCCCTCCTGCAACAGGGATGCGCACGTCGCCGGTTTGGATCACCTGTCCGGCGCGGATTTTGCATGCCTTGCGCAGTTCCACCGCGCCGTCCACGGTTACAAGACCCTCAGCCACCAGCATCTTGGCCGCCGCGCCACTTTCGGCGATCCCTAAAAATTTGAGCAGCTTGTGAAGCTCGATAAAATCCTGGTTCGGGCGGAGTTGAAAATCGAGGGTCTGCATGCGGCGAGTGTGAGCCAAGGCCCGCGTGGTGAAAAGGCGGAATTGCATGATTTAAGAGGGCGGCCATTGAACTCTCTCGACGCAGTTGCGGGCGGGCCGTTAGGGTGAGACTCTTTCGCCCATCCATGAATTCCCGTCTGCATTTCCAGCTTGAAGCCTGCGCCACCGGGTCGCGCGCCCGGGCGGCAACATTTCGCACCCTGCACAACGCCGTGCAGACCCCGCTCTTCATGCCGGTGGGCACTCAGGCCACGGTGAAGGCGCAAGCCACGCAATCCCTCGAAGACGCCGGTTCGCAAATCCTGCTCGCCAACACCTATCATTTGTTGCTGCGACCGGGACCCGAGGTGTTCCAGCAACTCGGCGGCATCCACGAGTTCATGAGCTGGAAAAAATCCGTGCTGACGGATTCCGGCGGGTTCCAGATTTTCTCGCTGCCGCATTCGCGATCCATGAGTGAAGAAGGGGCGGCGTTTCAAAGTTATCTGGACGGACGCTCCATTCTTTTGAGCCCGGAGCTGAGCATTGAAACGCAGCGGGCCATCGGCAGCGATATTATGATGGCGCTCGACCAATGCATCCCATCCACCGCCGATGCATCGGCGGCGCGCGCGGCGCTGGGCATCACGCACCGCTGGGCCTTGCGCAGCCTGGCCGCGCGGGGCGATTCGCCGCAGGCGCTTTTTGGGATTGTGCAAGGGGCGCTCTTTAAAGAGCTGCGCCGCGAAAGTGCGGACTGCCTTTGTGCCATGCCGTTTGATGGGATGGCGATCGGCGGGTTGGCTGTGGGCGAGAGCCGCAGCGAACGCGAGGATGTTTGCGAGTTCACGGCGGAATTGCTGCCCCGCGACAAACCGCGCTATTTGATGGGGGTCGGCACGCCGTTGGATATTTTGGAGGCGGTGCATCGGGGCGTGGATATGTTCGACTGCATCATTCCCAACCAGGTGGCCCAGCGCGGCGGGGCTTTCACCTCGCGCGGCTATCTGCAACTGCGCCGCAGCGTGTACAAGTTCTCCGCAGAACCGCTCGATCCCGCCTGTCCCTGCCCGACGTGCGCCCGCTATTCCCGCGCTTATCTCCACCATTTGACCAAGACCGGCGAGACGCTCGGCTGGCAATTGCTGGGGCAGCACAACATTTATTTTTACCATGCGTTGATGCGCGAGATTCGCCAGAGCATTTTGGCCGACCGATTCCTGGAACTCTACCGCAGCAAGCGCGAGGTGTTGCACGCGGAGGATATGGATCACCCGCCGCAGCACCCGGTAAAAACGCGCAAACGCCGGATCGTGAAGCTCGGAGCGTATGAGGTGCACGTTGCGCCGGAGGGGTTTGGGAGCATCCGCCACATCGCCTCGGGGGAGATCATGCATTCGCGCACGCCTCCCCTTGAGGAAGCGCACCGCTTGTATATCGAGCAGTCCCAGCTTGCGGAACGCCTGCGCGGGCCGGAGACCGAACCTCTCGTGATCTGGGATGTCGGCCTCGGGGCGGCGGCGAACGCGATGGCGGCGATCCAATGTTACGAAGCGCAAGCCGTAATGCATCCCGTGCGCCCGATGCGCGTGGTGAGTTTTGAAAACGACCTCGACTCGCTCAAGCTGGCCCGCGTGAACAATAATTTCTTCCCCTACCTGCGGCACGCCGGGCCGGATGCGATCCTCAAGCACGGCACCTGGCACTCCCCGGTGCATGCCGGGTTGAGCTGGACGTTGCTGAAGGGGGATTTCCTGGAAGAAATCACGCACGCCGACGATCTCCCGGATATGATTTTCTACGACATGTTTTCCAGCAATAGCGACGGCGACCATTGGACGCTCGGGGCTTTTCGCCGCTTGTTTGCCGTGTGCGGCGGCCAGCCCGCGGAACTCTTCACCTACACCTGTTCCACGGCAATCCGCGCCGCGCTGCTCGTGGCCGGGTTCCACATCGCCAGGGGCCGCAGCACCGGCTTAAAACAGGAGACGACGATCGCGCTCACCCCCGGCGCGTGTGGCACGGCGTGCCGCCACGAACTGCTCGGGCTTGACTGGCTGGAAAAGTGGAAGCGCTCGGGCGCGCAATTTCCTGCTGGATTGAACGCAGAGGAACGCCCCGGTTTTGAACGGGCAATGTTGAACCACGCACAGTTTGCAGAATAGGAGTGGCCGCAAAAAGGCGCAAAAAGCGCAAAAATATTCATTGGGCAGATGCCCATTTTTTCCACCCTCGTTGCCACGCCACTAAATAGTGCGTCCCCTCCGCGTCCATCCTTGCGAGGCTGGAGCCTCGGGGACAGCTTCATTTCCAAGCTTGGGAACGAGGAATCCAAAAACCGCTCCCTCTGCGCGTATTGGTTCCTTTTTGCGTCTTTTGCGCTTTTTTGCGGCTAAACCACCGTCGCCAGAATCCGCTCCAGGTTTTTGACGGAATCGAAATATTCCACGGCGGTTTCGCGGGCCAAAACCGAGAGGCGATCCCAGTCGAGCATGACGCGGCGAACCGCCTCGGCGGCTTCATCCAAAGAGGAGACGATGAGCACACCACTTTCCTCCGGCAGGTAACGTGAGGCGGCGGTGTCTTCGGTGATCTCCGGGCGACCGGAGGCGAGGTAAGCCGCGGCCCGGTCGCTAAACCAGCCGGTGCGCCATAAGGCGTCGGCTTGTTTGACGGGAGTAAACTCGGCCAGCGAACCGGCGATGTAAGCGCGGTATTCCGCCGGACCGGAAGCGACTTCGTGCGGATGAACGAGCCCCCATCCGAAACTGCGAATGCGCTCGCGCTCGGGATCATCGGCGTTGAGGTTCACCGCCAGTTCCATCTCCGCCTCCGGGACCAGCGACGGCAGCCGCATGTACTGCTGGAAGGCGGCTTGCTTGGAGAGGTCCGGGTACTGGCCGTTGATCTCCATGTATTTGCCCCAGTACCACTGGGTAACCGTGGTGAACCGGGGCCGCTCCGGGCGCGGCATCGGCCGGAAGAGCTGGGTGTCCACCATGGGATAGAAAGTCGTGCGCGGCATGACGGCTTTGGCGGCGGTGCAGTCCGGCGCGTCCAGATTCAGGCCGATCGTGCAGAACGTATCGTGATACGACTGCCCCATTTCCAGGCGGGCCATCCAGTAGGAGATTTCGCCGGGATCGAGATCGCAAAGCACTTTCCGCTCAAAGCTCTCAAGCAGCGGAGGGTGAATCGAGTAGCTGAGATTGAGGAGAATGTTGGGACCGCTGAGCCGCTTTTCCAAATCCTCGATCGAGAGCCCGTAGGAAGCCATGTTCGAGAGCTCCTGCTCTTCGCCGGAACAGAGATGATAGAGCAGACAATAATTGCTTCCCAACCCGTGCGCTTTCAGGCGTTCCTCAAAGGCGCGGATATGCTTTTTGTCATTTTCCAGATCGTCGGTGTTGGGGAGGATTTCCAGCCAGATCGCATCGATCCCCATCCGCTGAAGCCCCAGCATCCACTGGAGCGGCACGGAGAAATTCCCCCCGCCCAGGAGGTATTTGGCGGCGAATCCGCACCCGACAAAAACCGTGGTGCCTTGGAGTTTGGCTGTGATGGACATACGACCACCATGCTGCCCGAGGGGGGCGGGAAAGTCCACGCAGAACCCTCGGAGGGGATGCACCACAGAGGCCACGAAGAACGGAACAAGTTTTACTCCTTGTTCTTATCTTCGTGTGCTTCGTGTCCTCTGTGGTGAAATGCAGTGGATCCCTACGCCGGGATCCAATCGTCCACGTTGTCGCTTTCGGCGACGACATCCGCGAACAACCACGATGAGAGGTAGCGTTCGGTGGAGGACGGGACGATCACCACGATCTGTTTCCCTGCGTTTTCAGGCCGCTTGGCAAGCTGCAAAGCCGCCCAGATGGCCGCTCCGCTGGAGATGCCCACCGGAATGCCGTCGAGCTGATTGACCTCTTTGGAAACCGGGCCGGAGTCTTCTTCGAGGACCGGAATGATCTCGTCGATGATGCCTGTGTTCAAAACCGCCGGGACAAATCCCGCTCCGATGCCCTGCAGTTTGTGGGGCGCGGGCTGCCCGCCGGAAAGCACCGGGGAGCGCGACGGCTCCACCGCGATGGCTTTGAAGCCGGGCTTGCGTGCTTTGAGCACTTCGGCGACGCCGGTGATCGTTCCGCCGGTGCCGATGCCGGAGACCACGAAATCGACTTTGCCCTCGGTGTCGCGCCAGATTTCCTCGGCAGTGGTGCGGCGATGGATTTCCGGGTTGGCCGGGTTGGCAAATTGCTGGAGGATGATGCTGTTGGGGATTTTTGCGTGCAGTTCCTCGGCCTTTGCGATGGCCCCTTTCATCCCCTTGGGGCCTTCGGTGAGCACAAGCTTGGCACCGAGGATTTTGAGCAGCTTGCGGCGCTCCATCGACATCGTCTCGGGCATCGTGAGGATCAGCTTGAATCCCCGCGCCGCCGCGATGAACGCGAGCGCGATGCCGGTGTTGCCGCTGGTCGGTTCAATCAAGACGGTGTCCGGCTTGAGAACGCCGTCCCGGATGGCCGCGTCGATCATCGCCACGCCGATCCGGTCTTTCACGCTCGAGAGCGGATTGAAAAATTCCAGCTTGAGCAGCACGTCGGCCACGGCGCCGTGTTTCCTGGCGGTGCGATTGAGGCGCACAAGCGGGGTGTTGCCGATGGTTTCACTGATGTCGTTGAAGATGCGAGGCATAAGGTTTGTTTGTTAGAAGTTGGGCCCAGAATACCGCATAACTACTGTATGTCAATAGACTTTATGTAGAAAACCCCGCTGGGTTGATCTTGATTTTCTCGATGGAGATTACGATAATGCCCCTATGAAACTTTCGCTGCGTGGGGATTATGCGTTGCGCGCCTTGATCGTGCTGGCCGAAAACTACGGCCGGGGGATCGTCCGCATCCAAACGATTTCCGAACAGCAGGATATTCCGAAACGGTTTTTGGAACAGATCCTCAACGATGTGAAATCGGGCGGGTTTGTGGAGAGCCGCAGAGGGATCGCGGGCGGGTATCAACTCGCGCGTCCCCCCGAACAGATCACCCTGGCGACATTGATCCGCTATGTGGAAGGGGCGCTCGTGGCGCTGCCGCCCGATACGGAGATCAGAAAAGGGGGCCGTCCCGACAGCAATCAACTCGCCATCCGCAGCGTGATGCAGGAAGTGCGCGAATCCATTTTGAAAGTGCTCGAGCACATTACGCTGGCGGATTTGGCCGAGCGCGCCCGGAAATACCGCCACGATGATGCCAGCTTGGATTACGTAATTTAAACGCGATGAAAACACGTCTGGTTATGACGGTTTTCAGACATGGCAATCTCGACAATTTTAGACAGGATTAACATGATTTTCAGGATTGACAGGATTACGCCCCACGACTGCGGCAACCACTTCGTCCGGTAAGCTTTTTTCCCAAAACTCTGATTAAAAAAATGCCTGTTTCGAAATGACATCCACTGTCAGCTAGCCGTGTAATCCTGAAAATCATGTCCATCCTGTTAATCCTGTCTAAAAATTGTGCCGCTCTGCCGCGCAAAAACGTCACGAACACCCCGGACGCAAACCCATTCCCTTTTGATCCTGTCTGCAAAGGATTTTTACCATAAACGCGATGAAACCGGAAAACGAAGCGGGCTTTAATACACAGGCGGTTCATACGGGGCGCGGATTCACCGGCGCGACCGGCGCGGTGATGCCGCCCATCTATATGACATCGACCTTCGAGCAGGGCAACGCCGACGGGTTCGACTACACGCGCTCGGGCAATCCGAATTTCCGGTTGCTGCAAGAAAGCGTGGCGGCGGCGGAAGGAGCGGCGTTTGCCACCTGTTTCGCAAGCGGCGTCTCGGCGATCACCGCCGTCGTTTCGACCCTCAAAAGCGGCGATCTGGTGCTCGCGGAAGAGAACCTTTACGGCTGCACTTACCGGATGTTCGAGCGGGTGTTTGGCAAATTTGGGCTGCAAGTGCGCTACATCGACTTGAGTCGCGAGGAAAACTGGGAGGAAATCCGCCGTGCCCGCCCAACGCTCGTTTGGCTGGAGAGCCCGACCAATCCGCTCCTGAAGATTGTGGACATCGCTGGGATCAGCCGCGTCGCCACCGAAGTGGGCGCGGCCACATTGGTCGATAACACGTTTGCTTCGCCTTATCTCCAGCGGCCTCTGGAACTCGGCGCGACGTTGTCGCTTTCTTCCACCACAAAATATATCAACGGCCACAGCGATTGCCTCGGCGGGATCGTCGCCACGAATGAAAAAGTGTGGCATGCGCGGATGGATTTTGCGCAGAAAGCGCTCGGGTTGCAGCCTTCCCCCTTCGATGCCTGGCTCACCACACGCGGCCAGCGGACGCTTGCGTTGCGGATGGAACGGCATTGCGCCAACGCGCTCGAGTTGGCTCGCTGGCTGGAGTCGCGCAAAGGAGTGCGGATGGTGCGGCATCCCTTTTTACCGAGCCACCCTCAATACGAGCTCGCTCAACGCCAGATGCGCGGCGGCTCGGGCATGGTGATTGCGGAATTCGATTGCTCCGAGGAACAAGCGCTCGCTTTCTGCCGCCGGTTGCGCCTGTTCACGCTGGCCGAGAGCCTGGGCGGCGTCGAAAGCCTCGTCTGCCATCCGCCGACCATGACGCATGCGCAGGTTCCCGCCAAAGTCCGGCACGCCGTCGGCATTTCCGACGGGTTGATCCGTTTTTCGGTGGGTATTGAGGATGTGGACGATTTGCGCCGCGACATGGACGAAGCCTTGACGGAAATCCTGGGATGAGTTCACGCGATTTGCTCACGAACCCGCCTTGGACGGCAGATGATTTGGGGCTTCCCCTGCCCGATTCCATTCATGCCGTATCGGTCTCCCTGCCTCGCTGGGCAGACGTGGTCGGCTACGAAGAAAAGAAGCCGGAAGTGCTCGAAAAACTCCACGGCGGCTACCCGCGTTTTGTCATCCACCCGCTCGTGCGCGCAGTAGCGGAGCGGCTCGGCGGTTCCGAATGGAGCCTCCCGTTCCCCTCGGCTCGCGTGGCCGGGATGTGCGTGGAATTTATCCAAAAAACCAGCGGGGAGAAAGCAGGTGGCTCGGGCGCTCCGCGCACGAGGGATGGGGCGCCGATTTCCCTCGTCGAAACCACCGAGGCTGGATATGCGGCACTCCGCGCGTTCTGGCAGCACACGGGATTGATCCTTTCCACCCGCCGCGCGGAGGCGCTTCTGGCCGGGAAACCGTGCGCCGTTGGCGAGACCGAAGCGCACCGCAGCTTGCGCCGCCAGCTTGCAGACTTTTATGGCTGCGGTGAAGGGGATGTTTTTCTGACGCCCACCGGCATGGCCGCGCAGTTCGCGGCCTTGCGGGCCGTGCGGGCGCGCAGCCCGGGCCTACCCACAGCGCAATTGGGTTTCCCGTATGTCGACACGCTCAAGCTGCAAGAAAAATTCGGGGAAGGCGCGACACTGCTCCACCACCTGGACACGATTGCGGACGACCTGCGCGCACTCGTCGCGCGGCAGCCGCTCGCGGCTTGTTTTTGCGAGCTTCCCGGCAATCCCACCCTCGGCAGCGCGGATGTGCGAAGCATCACGCCCATTTTGCGCAAAGGGGGCGTGCCGCTGGTCGCCGATGATGTGGTGGCCACGCCGTTCAATGTCGATCTGAGCGAGCACGCGGATTTGATCGCCACGAGCCTCACCAAATACATTGCGGGCACTGGGGATGTGATGGGCGGCGCGGTGATCTGCAATCCAAAATCCCCATATTATTCAGTATTAAAAGCCCTCATAGCGGAGCAGCATGAGGAGTTGCTTTGGAGCGAGGATGCCGCGGTCATCGACGCCCAGGCGCACGCTTTTCCCGAGCGGATGCAGCGCCACAACGCCACCGGGCTCTACCTCGCCGAACGGCTGCGGCAGCACCCCGCCATCGAGCGCGTCTGGTATCCCAAATGGGAATTCAGCGAAGTCTATGATGCGGTGCGCCGACCCGAAGGCGGCTGGGGTTCGCTCATCACGTTCCTGCCCAAAAACGCGGCGACCACCGCCCCGCGCATTTACGATGCGCTGCAAATTTGCAAAGGGCCGAGCCTGGGCACCGTCTTCACGCTCGCCTGCCCGTTCACATTGCTGGCGCACTATACCGAACTGGAATGGGCGGAAGCCTGCGGAGTCCCGAGCCATCTCATTCGGATTTCAGCCGGACTCGAAGACGCTGAGGAACTGTGGCGCAAGTTGAAGACGGCGCTGGAAATTTAGCCGCAAAAAAGTGCAAAAGGCTCAAAAAAGGTCGGCTTTCCCTCTTATGCCCCTCGTTGCTCCTCGTTACCAAGCTCCAGCTTGGTAATGCCAGTGTCTTCGAAGCTCCAGCTTCGCAAACCGTGGAAACAGAACCGCATCACGTACTGCAAACGGGGCCGGGGTGAAATCCCACGGTTTCATCCGTAGCCACGTTTTCGAGGCATGAGCCTCGCAGACAAGCGCGTTCCCAAGCTGGAGCTTGGGAACGAGAGTGAAACCGAAGGAAAGGGCTAACCTCTACCCTTTACGAGGGGCCGGGGTCTGCACTTCCTTTTTTTTCTTCGGCTTTTTGGTTTCTTTCCTCTGACTATTATTGCCTTTTCCCATATAAAAATTTTTGTTTCGAATTTCCGATCTCTCTCAAAGCCTGACGGCAAAGGGATGCTCGTCTAGTTGCCGCCAAGGGACAACATCAATTTCACTAACCCACCCGGGCGATAATCGCCGTGAGCCGCTGGATGACCGCTTCGATGCACGCCTCCGTGGTTCCTTTGCCGAGCGAAAACCCAAGCGGATCCGCTGGAAACGCATACCCCCGCGAGGTCGCACTGGATGAGGAGTGTTTGGCCATCAAATCCCGGAAACGAGACGTTGAGTGTGTTGGCGAGTTGTCGCTCTGGTTCATCCCAAGCGCCGTTGCGGAGCGCCTTCGGCCACACCGCCGCAATCCCTTCCCAGAGCCGATCCCGCAAGGCCGCCTGGCGCGTTTGTTCCGCTGCGATTGCCCGCTCCGCGAGTTCCGCCGCGGTGATCATCCCGACAATCGCCGCCACGTTTTCCGTGCCGGGCCGCCGATCGTTTTCCTGCGCGCCGCCGAAACCGATCGGATCAATGGAAATGCCGCTTCGCAACCAGAGCGCACCCACACCTTTTGGGCCGTAAAATTTATGCGCGGCGAGAGAAAGGGCATCCGGGCCGTCTGGAATATCCACGCGGACCGGCTCTTTCCCGAAGCTCTGCACCATGTCGCTGTGGAAAGGAATTCCGTGCTCGCGGCAAATTGCCGCGATTTCCGCCACCGGTTGCACCGTGCCGGTTTCGTTGTTGGCGGAGTGGATCGAGACGAGCGCGGTTTGCGGGGTGAGGGCAAGGCGCAACGCCTCGGGGTCGACTCGTCCGCGTCCGTCCACCGGCAACCGGGTCACGCGAAATCCCTCGTGCTTTGCCAGAAAATCCGCCGCATGCAGCACTGCGTGGTGCTCGGTTTGGCACGTGATGAGATGCCGTTGGCTGCCCCGCGCTGCCCGATTTCGTGCAAGGCCGAGCACGGCCAGGTTGTCGGCTTCGGTTCCACCGCTGGTGAAAAGAATCTCGTTCGGACGCGCTCCCAACAGCCGAGCCATCCGGTCACGGGCGTCGTCAACAGCAGCCCGCGCGGCACGGCCCGCTGCATGAATGCTGGACGGATTTCCAAACGCGCCGCTCTCCGAGAGAAAAGGGAGCATCGCCTCCAGCGCCTCCGGGGCAAGGGGCGTGGTCGCGTTGTGATCCAAGTAGATGGTGGAAAGAGAAGGCATCCGCAGACCGCAGATTAACACAGATTTTTCAGAAGGAGGAAAGTTCCTTGGTGTTTGATTTGTATGAGATACAAATGACGCGAGATTTCGGTGGATCGCGACCTCCGGGCGCGATGGGAGAAAGGTTGCCATTTCTCCTCCGAGTCCCCTCCCGAATCGCCCGCGGAGCGGTCGATCCACCTTCCCTGTCTTTTAATCTGCGCAATTTGCAGATAAAACTCTTCGCTTGGGCTGGACGGCGGCGCTGTGGGACGTATCTTTGGCGGATGTCCACCAAACCGCGCGTTGTCATCGGAATGAGCGGCGGCGTCGATTCCTCGGTCGCGGCCCATCTGCTCAAGGAGCAGGGGTACGATGTGGTCGGGATGACGATGAAAGTCTGGCTGTCGAGCTGCATCTCCCAAGCCGAGGATACCTGCTGCGGCCCGTCGGCGATCGCCGATGCCCGCGCGGTCGCCCATACGTTGGGCATCCCGCACTACGTCATTGACGAGTCCCCGGATTTTGAGAAGTCGGTGATCGATTATTTTGCTGACGAATACCGCGCCGGGCGCACGCCCAACCCGTGCGTCATCTGCAATGAAAAAGTCAAATTTGGCAATCTCTGGACCAAGGCGCATGGGCTCGGGGCGGAGTTCATCGCCACCGGGCATTACGCGATCGCAGAACACCACGACGCTCGCACGGTGCTGCGCAAAGGCAGCGACGCGCGCAAAGACCAAAGCTATTTCCTCTTCAGCCTGAGCCAGCAACAACTCGGGCGCACCCTGCTGCCGCTGGGTGCAATGTCCAAACCGGAGATTCGTAAAATCGCGCACCAACTCGGGCTCAAGGTGGCCGACAAACCCGACAGCCAGGAGATTTGCTTTGTTCCCGGCAATGATTACAAAGCCTTTCTGCGCCAACGTTTGGACGAGGCGGATTTCCATCGCGGCGGCATCTACGACACGAGCGGCAAACGGTTGGCGGACCATGACGGGATCGAGTTGTTCACGATTGGCCAACGCAAAGGGTTGCCCGGCGGCTCGCCCAAACCGCTCTACGTGGTCGACATCGACCCCTCCACAAACCAAGTCATCGTCGGCGGGGAGGAAGATTTGTTTGTCGAGGCGTTCACGATGGATCGCTGCAACTGGCTGGACGGTGCGCCGACGGAGCCGTTCGAGGCAAACGTCAAAATCCGCTCCGCCCATCCCGGCACAGACGCCACCATTACGCCGCTGGGCGAGGGGCGCGCGCGCGTCCGGCTTCAGGTGGCGCAACGGGCAGTGACCCCCGGCCAGGCTGCCGTGTGCTATGTCGGCGACCGCGTGCTCGGTGGAGGGTGGATTGCCCGGCAACCAAGCGTGCGCTCGATCTAGTTGTGAGCGCACGCAAAAATAGTGGAGCAGTTGAAATGATTCCGAATTGTGTCAAAATAGAGCAACTTCAACGCCCCGACTGGTTCGGGCGCAATCATCCCAATATGACCCTCAAAATTGTTTCTTTAACAACAGCGGCGCTCGTTGCTTTTACCCTGCCAACCTTTGCAGAGGACTGGCATGACCATCACCGTAGCTCCCACAGGGGGAGCTATCGCAGTTCCCATTGCGGCTCACGCGTGAGTGTCGGCATCGGCCTCTATTCGTCTCCTTATTATAGCCCTTATTATTATGGAGGTAGGCCCGCCTATTACCCTTATTATTACGAACCGGCTCCTGTCGTTGTTTCGCGCCCGGTGGTGGTGGGCCGGGAAGTGGGCGGCGATCTGGCTGTGGATGCGCAACGCGCACTGGCTCGCAAAGGATATTACCGAGGCGTAATCGACGGCGACCTCGGCCCGCGTTCACGTGCCGCCATTCGCGAATGGCAGGCGGATTGCCGCCTGCCCGTGACCGGCCAACTCGACGCCGCGACCTTGCGTTCGCTTGCTTTGCTGTAGTCCCACGCGTTATACACGCGGGATGCAGCACGGGCTCAACCAGTTGTTGAAGGCGGTTTCGCGATCGTTTTACCTGACGATCCGCCTGCTGCCGGCGACTTTGCGCGCCCCGGTGGGGCTGGCTTATCTCCTGGCCCGCACAAGCGACACCGTGGCAGACAGCGCAGGCGCGCCGACAGAGGTGCGCCTGGCGTTGCTGCGCCAAATGAAGCAAGCGCTTTGCGGGGGCGGGCCGCTGCCGGATTTGGCTCCGCTTGCTCGTTTTGTCTCCGACCCAGCGGAGCGGAGGCTCCTGGAGCAAACCGGGACACTCTGGGCATGGCTCGGGACGATGTCGCCCGAAGACCGGGGGGAGATCGCTTGGGTGTTTGTAGAAATCCTTCGTGGGCAGAAACTCGATCTGAGCCGTTTTGGATGCGGCGAGGGTGTCCGGGCGCTGGCCACCGCCGAGGAGCTGGAAGATTACACCTATAGCGTTGCGGGATGCGTCGGAGAATTTTGGACCCGGATGTGCAACCACCATCTGCGCCAATACGCACCGGGAATCAGTGGCGAAGAACTTTCGCGACTTGGAGCGTCTTTCGGAAAAGGGCTGCAACTGGTCAACATCCTGCGGGATGCCTCGGCGGATCTGGCCAACGGACGCTGGTATTTGCCCGCGGACGAACTCGGCTGCGACCCGGAAGCGCTGCGTGGGGCTCCCGAGCTTGCCCGCTCGGTTTGCGACCAGTGGATGGCCCGTGCAGGTGCCCATCTCGAGGACGGCTTGCGCTACATCCATGCCGTGCGCCCGTGGCGGCTGCGGCTGGCGTGCTTTTTGCCTTGGGCGCTGGGCGTGCGGACGCTCGCTTTACTGCAACGCAACCGCCCGCTGGAAACGGCCCGCCGAGTCAAGGTTCCACGCAAAGAACTCCGCCGCCTCCTCGTTTTGGGTGCGCTGGGCGCATGCAGTGCGTTTGCATTGCGGCAAGTGGCGGCCCACATCCGGAGGCACGATTAGGCCGGTCATTTCGCAGGGAAATTATCGGCTTGCCGGAACCCGTAGGCAGGGGGTATTCTGTATGGTGCTATGGCGAACTTGACGAAACGGGATTTAGTGGTTCGGATCAGCAACGAGACTGGCGTGGTGCAAACACAGGTCTTCGATGTGATCCAGAAGACCCTTGACTATATCACGGAGTCGCTCGCCGAAGGGAGCGATGTGGAGTTGCGCAATTTCGGGGTTTTTGAAATCCGCCTCACCAAGCCGCGCGTGGGCCGCAACCCCAACGAGCCGGGCAGCCGCTACGATATTCCCGAGCGGGCCACGGTGAAGTTCAAGATGGGCAAGGTCATGCGACAGAAAGTGGCCAAGATGACGCCTGTTCTCAGGCGCAACGGCGGGTAAAGCATTCCGCATCGACACTCCCGCCGGAGCGCGATCCCAAGCAGCGCGATATTTGACTAGTCTCCTCGCGGAGCCAGCCCGCTGGGTTCAATTCGCAGCGGCGGCGGGACTGCAATATTGGGCATGGCGTCCGCAGCTTCCGGCTCTTTCGGGTTCGCTTTTGTATTCTTCTTTTCGCCGAGCGTTGGGAAGGTTTTTTTCATCAGCGCAATCTCGGAAGGCGTCATTCCACGAGGGATCGTGATCACGCCATCGGAGATCCTGCTGTCGATCAGCATTGCGGTGACGGGCCGCGCATTCACAAAGCCGATAAGCAGCGAGCCCCGGTATTCTTCGGAAAGGGAGGTCAGGGCGAGGCGGCCATGGTTATCAAGCCGGAAGGCGCATCCCATGGAGCCGTCTGCCGACGGGAATGGAAAAATCGCGACGATGTCCTTTTCGGTGATCTCCGGGATTTTGGAAATCGTCAGGGTGGAGGAATCGGGCATGGTGGCCTTTACGGCAAAGGACGCGCCGGAGTTGGGGTTCGTTTCGGTGTGAAAGCGGATCGTCAATTTCGGTTTGCTTGCGGCGGCGAGAAAACTGAGGGCAAGCAGGGGGAGGAACAAACGAGAGAAGCGCATGGCGGGCAATCTGCCCTTTGGAAATGCGATTTGCAACCCCGCGTTGCGTGGTTTAATGAACAGGGGTGCGCATCCATTGTTTTTTCAGGCTTCTGGGCATCGCCCTTGTTTTCGTTTTTGAGGGATGCCAGGCCACGCGCAACCTGGCCGATCACGCGCCAGTCTGGATCCCGTGGGTTCACCGCAGCAGCCATCCCAAAGCGGCTGCTTCCCAAAAAGCCATTCGCACGCACGGTTTGGCGCTCACACTGCAACTCGAACCCCTGCCCGTCCTGCTCTCGGAAACCCGGCGGGTGGAGGCGACGCTCCGGCTTGAAAACGTCTCCTCGCGCTTCATCCAACTGGAGTTCCCGACCACCCAGCGCTTCGACGTGGTCGTGCGCGATGCGGCGGGCAAACCCGTTGCGCAATGGAGCGAAGACCGGGTGTTTGAAACCGAACCTGGGTATGTCGGGATCAATCCCGCCGAGCGTCTGGAATACCGCGCCGCTTTTTCCACCCGGGAGTTGCAGCCCGGCAAACGCTACACCGTCACGGCATTCTTCCCGAACCGTGAAGACCTGAAGGTGGAACTGCCCTTCACGCCGGAGAAATAGCTATCCAGACCGCCGCCGATCGAATTTGGCAAACGCTTTCGGAGCAGCTTTGGCCGCCGGTTTTCCCGCCGGTTTGCGCGTTTTGGAGCCCACGGCTTTCTTTGCAAACGGCTTTCCGCCGGGGCGGGCGGGCCGCGCGGGCCGTTCCGAGCGTTCTGCGCGTTCTGGACGGGTTGGGCGCGGGCGTTCGCCTTCTGCGCGGCTGGCACGCGGGGTAAACGGGATTTCTTCGGCGCGAGGCCGGGAGCTTGGGGTGCGCTTGAGTATGCTGCGCAAAGCGGGCCGCGCCTTGCGGACGCGCCGTTCCTCCGGCTCGGCAGCCGATTTCGCGCCTTCGGCCAGCAGGGCATCGATCTCTTTTTGCGTGAGCACGCGCCAGGAGCCCGGCGGCATGTTTTGCATTTGCAACGGCCCGATCCGCACCCGGACCAGCCTCTTCACTTCGTAGCCGAGCGCGAAAAACATGAGGCGGATCTGCCGTTTCATCCCCTGCTTGAGAACGACTTTGAGTTTCGTGCTCCCGAGTTTGTAAACCGACTCCGCCTTGGCCCAGCCTTCTTCCAGGGGGATGCCGTGCAGGAGTTTGGTGGCGAGTTCGAAGTCGAAGGCCCGGTCGAGCACCACTTCGTATTCCTTCTCCACCTTGTAGCGGGGATGGGTGAGCTTGAGGGAAAGGTCGCCGTCGTTGGTCAGAAGGAGAAGCCCCTCGCTTTCGCGGTCGAGCCGGCCCACGTGAAACAGGCGCGGGAAGTTCGGCGGGAGCAGCTCAAAAATGGTCCGGCGCTCGTGTGTATCCGACGCCGTGCAGAGAAATCCGGGCGGTTTGTGCAGCAGAAGGGTCGTGGGCGCGGCGCTTCGCAGCACGTGGCTGCCCACTTTCACCACGTCATTGGGGCTCACCTTGGTGGCCAAGGTTTCGCACAAGGCCCCATTGATCGTCACCTGGCCGGTGCGGATCAATTCCTCACAACTCCGGCGGGAGCCAAGCCCCGCGGAAGCCAAAAAACGGTTCAATCGCATAGCCCAAAGGTCGGGCCTGCAAGCCGGAATGTCGAGTTCTGTTGCGGGGGAAAATCAGGAGAGGATCATCAGGAACTCAGCAACGGTGTTAAGAAGCAAGAGGGATTTGAGGATTTTTAAGAGCAAAGTTAAGAAGAACGAGCAGTTTGCGCATGACGGCGGTGAGGGCGACCTTGGCTGGCTTGCCGCAGGAGCGAAGGCGCCGATAG
>JAPLTE010000038.1 GCA_026398235.1 Verrucomicrobiota bacterium | reverse complement strand
CCGCGCATCTTGAAAAAAAACATCATCCCATCCTTGGCCACCATCGCCGCCACAATGCGGCCATCCTTTGCGGCATCAGCGCCCGACGGCAGCCCTTTGAGATCCACCACCGTCATTTCGCCCAGCGGAGAATCCACACGTTGCGCTTTCTGCGCCAATTCGGCCTCCGTAAGTTCGGGCTGCCCCAGTTGCGATTGCCACCGGTTGACATTGCTGAGCACCCCGCCCGCCGCGCCGTTCAAGAGAATGAGAGAAATATCCGCCACGGCATCTTTCTCAGCTTGCACTTCAAAACTGGCGAGACGCATCGACGTCGGCGGCTTCATTTTCCAATCCTCTGGCGCAGTCCCGATGTTGACCTCCGGCGCAGCCGTGCCGCCCATCGCAGGTTGAGCGGCCATCCCGCCGCCCATGCTCGGGTGATTCGGCGGAGCCATTGCGGGCATTGCGCCGCCATGGGGATCAGCAGAAGCCGTGGCCTGTGCAGGTGTTTCCTTTGCCACACTGTAAATCTTGGCGTCCTGTTTGTCGTTGCACCCGGAATTATTCCGCACAACAGAAAAGTTTGATGGAGCTTCATGGTTGCCGTCCTATACATGGCAAAAGGCTGGGAGTCAACAAACGCAAGCAACTTATCCGCGCCCACTGCGGATTACCTTTGCTCCAACCCGAATGGCGCGACCAAATTCTCAAGGCGTGGCAAGGGCCTCAAAGGCCCGGGCGGCCACCGATTCGGGCGTATCGCCCCTCACCTCCGCCTGCCGCGGGGGTTCATCCGGCTCTCCAAAAAGGATCACCTTCATCCGCATTCCCTCTGCGCCGATCTCCGTGGCAACTCCCACCGGCAGAGAGCAGTCCCCGTTGAGGAGCCGCATCAATTCCCGTTCGGCGCGGATGGCCAAGCCTGTCAGCTCATGATTAAGCGCCGCGAAAAAAGTCACATCCTCAGCCCGGCATTGCAGCGCAATGGCTCCCTGGCTGATGGCGGGCAGCATCTCCGCCTGTTGCGCGTAAAAAATCCCTTCCTCGGATTCGAGCTTGCCGTTTTCGGTGCGATACCCGAGGCGGTCCAGACCGGCTTGCGCCAGCACCGTGCCGTGCAGCGTTTGGCTTTCCCGCAGCTTGCGCAAACGGGTCGCGACATTCCCGCGAATCTCCTCGATCACCAAATCCGGCCGCCGCAATTGCAGTTGCCTCGCGCGGCGCACACTGCTCGTGGCGATATGCGCTCCCATTGGCAGTTCGCCCCCGGTCTTGGTGAGCAGGACATCGGCGGTGTTGGCGCGTTCGAGCACGGCGGCAAGCACCAACCCCTCCGGCATCCCGCCCGGCATGTCCTTGCAGCTATGCACCGCGAGATCGATTTCCCGCCGCAAAAGCGCCTCCTCAAGCTCCTTGGTAAAGAGCCCCTTTGCGCCCGCCGGAGTCGCCTTGATCAGGCTGATGTCGAGCTTGCGGTCGCCGGAGGTGGTGAACTTGCGCACCCCCACTTGCGTATCCGGGTAAATGCGTCCGAGTGCCGCAAGCGTCAGTTCCGCTTGCGCCATTGCCAATGCGCTGCCGCGCGTGCCGAGGATCAAATTTTTCATGGGTCGATTACAGGAATCTGGCAGGCCGGGGCTTCAGGCCGCGAGGCACCGAGCCATTGGTGGAATTCGTCAATATGCCGCGCAATGATCTGCTCGCAATGCAATACTTCCTGCTTGCGCACCTCCATCCCCTGCTGCGCAATGGCTCGCAGGGAATCAATATCATAAAGATAAGCCCCTTCCACGTCGTTCACCGACGGCTCTATATCGCGCGGAACCGCCAAATCAATGAGGAAGAGCGGGCGCGAGGGCCGCCGACTCATCACCGGGGCGATCTTCTCGTGCGTGACGACATAATGCGGCGCAGCGGTGGAGGAAATCAGGATATCCATCTCGTGGTAACGGCTGTCACATTCCTCGAAATGGATCGCCTCGCCGCCCATCTCCGCCGCCAGAGCCACCGCGCGCTCATGGGTGCGGTTGGCCACAAAAAGCGTTTTCACCCCGCGCGAGAGCAGCGCTCGCGCCGTCAACTCACTGGTTTCACCCGCGCCGAGAATCATAACATGACAGGAGGAGAGCTTCCCGAAAATTTTCTCCGCAAGATCGACCGTGACAGACCCCACTGAAACCGGCCCCCGGGTGATGCTCGTCTGGGTGCGCACTTCCTTGGCCACATTGAAAGCCCGCTGGAAAAACTTGTTCAAATTGCGCGACGTACTGCCCGCCGCCGCAGCCGCCGCGTAGGCCTTTTTGACCTGGCCCAGGATTTCCGTCTCCCCGATCACCATCGATTCCAACCCGCTGACCACCCGGAAAAGGTGTTGGATGGAAGCCGTCCCATCGTGGGCGAAGAACGGTTCGGGAACCGTCGGAACCACCCCGCTTCGCTCCGTTGCAAACTGGAGCAGCGAACACATGGCCCGTTCGGGATCGGATGCCGCCGCATAAAACTCCACCCGGTTGCAGGTGGAGACAATCACCGTTTCGGCGATGCCCGGCATTTCCTTCAAAGCCGCGAGAGCGGTCGTCAGTTCCGCCTCGGGAACGGCGAATTGTTCGCGCACATCCACGGGAGCGCTGCGATGGCTAAGGCCCAGGCAAAGGATCTGCATGGATGTCTGGCTCACATGACCCCTTTGCTAAAATGGTTCAGCACACAAAGTGCGATGACAGACAACGCAAACAGCGCCACCGAAAAAATCCCCACGCGCCGCGGCCCCAACCGGCGGCACGCCAGCAGCAGCAACAAATAGGAAAGCCACATCGCCCCGCCCCAAACCAACACGCCCAGGCCAACCCGCACGCGGATCGCGGCGGCAGAAACCTGGCCGAGGGTGAGAAGCAGCCATCCGACCCAAAGCAGGCGCACATTGGTCGTCGCAAGATCCGTGATGGGCGGCATCTGGAAAAAGATCACCCCCAGCCGACGCGTCTTGAGTTGGCGCTCCTGGGCGAGATACATGATCCCTGCCACCCCTGCCATGGCAAAGGCCCCATAGGCAATCACCGAAACTGCGGCGTGAAACTCCAGCCAAGGGCTGTGCGGGGGAAAAACCACCGGGTGCCCCGCATCAACCGGAGCCAGGAGCGCGACGACTTGAATCAAGAAGACCAGCGGCTCCGTGAACATCCCAAGCAGGGAGAGCCGGTAAACCGGACCAATCAAAAGATAAAAGAGAGTGATCGCCCAACTCAGAAAAATCAGCGCCTCAAACAGGTTGGTCAGCGGGCAATGCCCAATCGCTTTGCCGCGCGTGACAAGAAACACCGTCTGGAGCAGGAACCCCGCCCCCATCATCGCCAGGTTGAACCGGCGCGGGCGGAAATGGCCCGCTTTCAGGGACGCCACCGTCGCGGCAAACCCGAATAAAAAACAGAGAGTGGAAATGATCAGCGGTAACCGGTCCATTGGAGGAGAATGGGGATCACGCTATCAAAATATTCCGGCAATGCAACTGTCACGCATAGACTCTGGAAAGGTGTGCGGTTGTCGTTTGGGCGTGGAGTTTTCACAGGCAAACGGCGAAGCATAGCCGGGTCTTTGTAAAAACCAGTTTTCAAATGAGCCGCAACCCCGTAAAAGAGTTTCCTTCCCATGGCCCCACACGAAATTTTTTCCAAAATGACGCCCGGCGTCTCCGCGCAAATCTTCAGCTTCCTGTTTGAAAAAGAGAAGCCGCTCTACAAGGCGACGATCGACGCGCTGGCCAAGAAACGCAATTTGCGCCCCGTATTTATTGAACGCAAACCACGCGACGAACGGTTCGCCTGGCTCAAGGATTCCCTGTCTCGCGCCGTGAATGATGGGGTTGCTGCCCACCTGCTCCAGGTTTGGTTGATCGGAACGCAATCCGCTTTGCTCTGCGATTTTCTCGATGCATTGGGTATCGCCCATGACGAAAATGGCACGGTCGAGCAACTCCCGCCGGCACCCGCCAAGGAACAGCTCGCCGGAGCCGTCGAGACCCTTCTCGCCAAGCACGATGCTGAGCACGTCACGATTTATCTGCACTCCTTCCAGGCGCTCCACGAAGAAGGCGGCTGGCCGACTCTGGGCGAGGTGCTTGCAACGGATGCGCGCCTGAAACTCGGGGCCTAAAGCACAGCGCCCTCCCCTGCTTGCGCAAAGGAGGGCGTGTGGAATTCCAACCCGTTATTTATACAGCGGGCCGTACGCCGCGCAGGCGCGGAAATCGGCGCTCTCCAAGCAGGCGGTGCCAAAAGCAGCCCAGACATGAGGACGGAAGATCCGCTCGGGAGCAACGTTGTGCATGTAAACGGGGATGCGCAGCATTGCGGCCAGCGTGATGAGGTCCGCACCGATGTGGCCGTAGCTGATGGAGCCGTGATTGGCACCCCAATGATTCATGACGCTATACACATCCCGGAATGCCCCTTCACCAGTCGTGATCGGGGCGAACCAGGTGGTTGGCCAGGTGGGATTGGTGCGCTCGTTCAGAATCGCGTGGACCTTCTCCGGGAGATCGACCGAGTACCCTTCGGCGATTTGGAGGCAGACTCCCAGCCCCTTGACAAGGTTGAGGCGGCACATTGTCACGGGCATGCCTCCCTTGCTGAGAAAACAACTAGACCAACCGCCACCGCTGAAATACCCGGAATCGGACGGGTGCCAGGAAGTGGCATCGAGACAGGCTTTGGCTTCGGATTCGCTGATTTCCCAAAACGGCTTCATCGCCGGCTTGCCATCGCGTGATTGCTGCCCGGAACCGTCGAGCGTGGCCGAACCCGAGTTGATCAAGTGCAGGAGGCCTCCCTTGGCCCTCCCATCGAGTTCGTAACCGGTGACCCGCTTCACCGAGTCCGCGCTCCAATAGGTGCGCACATCGGCGAAAATCTGGGCAGTGTTGGTGAGCAAATAACCCAGCAGCATTGAAGCGCCGTTGAGGCTGTCGTTTTCCGTGGCCACGATGAACGGGGCACGGATGCCGTTCCAGTCAAAGGAGCTGTTGAGGATCGCTTCCAGAAAATCGCCATTGGGCTGGTAATCGGTCCATTGGCGCTGGCCTTGGAAGCCGGAGGCGATCGCGTGATGGCCATGCGCCTCTTCGCCAAAACCCATCCCGGCGAGCTTCGGATTGCCCACCATCATGTCCCGCATAATCAGGGCCATTTTCACGGACGTCTCCCATTCGCCGTCGAGGTGTTCGCGGGTGCGCGTGCCCTTTGGCCCGTTGTAATCCTTGCCCTCCTTGCAATTTTGTTTCACCCACGCCAGTGCGCGCTCGTATTCTTCCCTGTCGTAAATGCCCCGGTCCATGCGGCGCAGAAACTCGGTCATGTCTTTGGTTTCCACCCGCATGCCGAGGTATTCCTCAAAAAACGGTTGATCGACAATGGATCCCGCAATGCCCATGGAAACGCCGCCCATCGCCAGATAGCTCTTGCCCTTCAGGATCGATACAGCCAGGCCCGCGCGCACGAATTGGATGATCTTCTGCGCCACATCCGCCGGGATCGATTTGTCGCCCGAATCCTGCACGTCGCGCCCGTAAATCCCAAACGCCGGGAGTCCTTTCTGCGCGTGACCCGAGAGCGCCGCGGCGAGGTACACTGCCCCCGGTCTTTCTGTGCCATTAAAGCCCCAGATCGCTTTGGGGATCTGCGCGTTCATATCCATCGTCTCGGAGCCGTAGCACCAGCACGGGGTCACGCTCAATGAGACGCCGATGTTTTCTTTCGCAAATTTCTCTGCGCAGGCATTGGCTTCGGCCACGCCGCCGATGCACGTATCGGCAATGACGCACTCGACCGGCTTGCCGTTCGGGTATCGCAAGGTGGAGGAGATCAACTCGGCGGCCCGTTGGGCCTGGTCCATCGTCTGGGCTTCGAGGGACTCGCGCACGCCGCCCAAACGGCCGTCGATGATGGGGCGAATGCCGACTTTGGGGAAATTTTGAGTAAGAGGGAAGGGATTGCTCATGGGCTGCCATCCTGCGCCCGGTGGGTCCACACGGCAATGGCTTCGTTTGACCAAGGGATGTCGATTCTTGACTTGGCATCTCCCCTCGCCTGCCGCAACATTCCGCCCGTGCCCCTCGAGCCGAATTATTTCAGCGCCCAAGTTTCCGACGCGCTCCGCTTTTATTTGGAGTTGAACCCCGGCGCGCACCGCAAGTTCACCGTCGTCAGCGGAGGCTGGGAACGGTGCCGGTCGGATTACGAAATCCAGCGGGCCGGATTCTCCTCGGCTATCATCGAGTGCGTTTCGCGCGGTGTCGGCACGCTCACGCTGGGAGAGAAGTCCTACGAGCTTAAACCCGGCACCATCTTTTTCTACGACCAGGGAACGGCGCACCGAATCCGAACCAGCCCGGAACACGCGATGGAAAAATATTTTGTGGCATTCGAAGGGGGAGCCGAACTCCTGCGCGAATGTCAGATTTTTCCAGGCACCGTCCTCCAGGCAATGCATCCGGCACAGATCAATGCCGTCTTTGATGACCTGATTGCGCACGGTCGCAGCGACCATGCGAACCGGGCGCGGATGTGCCAGATCGCGCTGCAGTATCTGATCATGAAAATCGCGGATAACGCGGTGCCTCACGGGCCCGCGCATACGGTGGCGATCGCCACATACCAGCGTTGTCGCCAATTTATTGAGGAGAATCACCTCCGCGTCCACTCGCTCGCGGAAGTGGCCGCCGCGTGCCATGTGGACAGCGCCTATCTCTGCCGTTTGTTCAAGCGGTTCCGCCGCCAGACCCCCTTCCAGTATTTGCAAAACCTAAAAATGAACCGTGCCGTCGAGTTGCTGCAGGATGGGGCTTGTTCGGTGAAACAAACCGCGCAGGAGTTGGGGTTCAATGATCCGTATAATTTCTCGCGCTCCTTTAAGAGAATCTTCGGCATTGCCCCGCGACAGATGCAAAAGCGGGGAGAGTAGAGATTTTAATCGGGCCAACAGGCTTGTCATCCCGACCCCCCTTTTCCTTATTTGAGTTCCCGGAGTGTGGAACGCTTTTCCGGGACCGGGGGCCACTCGCTCCCCGATGCGCACGGAGATGCATTCCAAGCAAATACCGCTGCTTTACGCGCTGGTCATCACCTTGTGCTTGTGCGTGTTCTCGCAGCAATATTTTCTGGATACCCAAAGCCCAAGTCCGCTGCCTCCGATCCGGGAACAGGACAAACTGCCTCCGGATTTTACCCTCCCCAAGCTCAGCATCCCGAACTCCTGCTTCCTCTCCTCGTTGAACTTGCGCGGCGCGTATGTCGCCTACTGCGTGGCGCACAAATACCGGTACTGGGCGAAGCTGCTCATGATGCAGCAGATCAGCAAGAGTGACCCCAAGCTGAAACTGGCCCATGTGGTCTGCGTTTTCGAATATTTCGGGCGGTTCTACGTCTATGACGCCAACCATGGGGTTTATCTCTTAACCGAAAAAGATCTCCGCCGCGCCCGTGCCTCCGAGGTTGCCCCCACACTCAAACAGCCGGAGGATTGCACCCTGGGCCAAAGCCTCTGGGTGGAGGAATCTTAAGCGACCGGACCCCACCGCCGCTTGCGCTTTGGCCCAAGGACCATTACGCTGGCTCAAACTTCCCCAAATGCGAGCCCTCCTCCTTGTCCTTGATTCCCTTGCCGTCGGTCCCCTCCCGAATGGCCCCGGCGCTCCCGACACCCTGGGCGGGCTTTTACGTCACACTCCCGATCTCGAACTCCCCACCCTTTTCTCCCTGGGGCTGGACGAAATTTTGAAGGGCCGTGTGTTCGATCCACCCGTGCAGCATTGTGCCGCCAGCTACGGGCGGATGATCCAGCGGGCCGCAGGGGCCGATTTTTTAAGCGGGTTATGGGAATTTGCCGGAGTGATCCTCGGCTGCCCTTTTCTTGCGGCCAACGAACTCCCAAACGAATTCACCGCCGCGTTGACGCGTGAAACCGGAATCGAATTTCTGCCGAACCCGTCCGGCAACGCCCGCCTGCTCACCACCCCGGGGAGCCTGGATGCGATCCGCAAAGAGCACCTGCGAACCGGCGCGCCGATCCTCACCTTCAGCGCCCACTCCCATCTGCACCTTGCCGCCCACGAATCGACGCTCCCGCCCTCCCGGTTGACCCATCTGTGCCGCATCGCCCGCCAGCTTTGCGACACCTGGCGCGTCGCCCGCGTCACGGGCCAACTGCTTGCGGGCCAACCCGCCTGGAAAGCGGCCTGCCCGGCTTTCTCCTTCTCGATGGTGCCGCCGCGCACTTTGCTCAACGCCATCTCGGACCGGGGGTTGCCCGTGGTGGCCATTGGGGACATCAACGAGGCTTTTGCACGCAGCGGCATCACCCGCGCCTATCCCGCCCAGTCCGCCTGCGAATGCATGCAAACCATCGAGCGCCTCTGGATTTCTCCCCAAAACGGATTGATCTTCGCCCATTTGGACCTGCTCGCGGACGGCAAACCGGATGCCTTTGCGCGCAACCTTGCCCAGTTCGACGCGTGGCTTGCGGGTTTTCTGGGCCAGATCGAAAACGACGATCTCCTTATTGTCACAGGCTCCAATACAAGCATTCCAGCGGCGCTCAAGCCGGGGCATCCTCGCCAGGAAATCCCGGTGCTCGTCCGCTATGACGGCCGCAACGCCCCGCTGGGGTTGCGCGAATCCCTTGCCGATGTTGCCGCCACTTTGGGCTCCTTTTTCGGCATCGACGAACGAAGCCGCATCGGCACTGCGGGCGAACCGCTCATCACCTTCCACCATCCGCGCGGCTTTAGCGGGCCTTAGCGCATGCGCAACGAGGCGGGCAATCTCTCCTCTGGTAATCCCCGGCGTTCGGCGTTATCAATAATGATTCGATGAAGACGCAGTTCAACACAATCGAAGAAGTTCTGGAGGACATCCGCGCGGGAAAAATGGTGATTATCACCGACGACCCGAGCCGCGAGAACGAGGGCGACCTCGTCATGGCCGCCGACAAAGTCACCCCGGAGGCGATCAATTTCATGGTCATGCACGCGCGCGGCCTTGTCTGCGCCCCCATCACCCACCACCGTGCCCAGGAACTCGGCCTGCAACGGATGGTTTTGGAAAATCGCGAGAGCCAGAAGACCGCCTTTACCGTCTCCGTCGATGCCGCCACGGGGGTAACCACCGGCATTAGCGCCGCCGATCGCGCGGCAACGATTCGCATCCTGGTCGATCCCAACGCCACTCCGCAGGATCTTGTCCAGCCCGGGCACGTTTTCCCGCTCCAGGCCAAGGAAGGGGGCGTCCTCCAGCGCGCAGGCCACACCGAAGCCGCCGTCGATCTCGCGCGTCTTGCCGGACTGCCGCCCGCCGGGGTCATCTGCGAAATCATGCATGACGACGGCACGATGGCCCGGATGCCTGAGCTACAGGCATTCAAAGAAAAGAACGGGCTCAAAATCGCAACCATCGAAGACCTCATCGCCTATCGCCGCAAAACCGAGCGGCTTATTGAACGCGAGCAGATCGTCAAGCTCCCCACCGATTACGGCGATTTCGAGCTGCACATGTATCACTCCCTCACGGATGACGCGCATCATCTCGCGCTCGTAAAAGGGACCATCGACCCGACCACACCCACCTTGGTGCGGGTTCACAGCGAATGCCTCACAGGGGATGTCTTTGGCTCGTTGCGCTGCGACTGCGGCTCACAACTTCAAAGCGCCCTCAAACAAATCGAACAGGCTGGCAACGGCGTTCTGCTCTATATGCGGCAGGAAGGGCGCGGCATCGGGCTTTCGGCAAAAATTCACGCCTACAAACTCCAGGAGGAGGGGCTCGATACCGTGGAAGCCAACGAGAAACTGGGCTACCCAGCCGAACTCCGCGAATACGGCATCGGCGCGCAGATCCTGGCGGATCTCGGCGTTCACAAAATGCGGTTCCTGACAAATAACCCGAAGAAAGTCGTCGGCTTGGAAGCCTACGGTCTGGAGATCGTCGAGATCGTCCCAATTCGCACGACAGCCAACCCACACAACGCCAAATACCTGGAAACCAAGCGGCTCAAAATGGGGCACCTTTTGTAATTGGCGTCCAACTTATTTGATTTTATCAGGAACTCAGGAAATCAAGAAAAGAGCAGATTGGAAGGTCACCAATGGCGCAGTTCACCCAGAGTTTTTGTTTCTCCTGAGTTCTTGAGTTCCAGATTTCCTAAATTCTTTTCCTGTCTCCTGAGTTCCTGATTCGCTTCTCCTGATGCCTGATTGGTTTTGGCGCCAAATGCGATTGCACAATTCCTCGCCTCCATTAAACTCCCCGCTCCTATGTCGAACATCACTCCACAACGTCCCCGCCAGACTTTCACGGCCCGGCGCTCTTTTGCCATCGTGGCAAGCCAGTACAACCCGGAGTATGTCAAGGGCCTCACGCTCGCTGTGCGCCGGGAGATCGAAATCCTCGCCCCCAAGTCCACCATCACTGTAATAGAAGTGCCCGGAGCGTTCGAAATTCCCGTAGCGCTCCAGGAAGTTGCTGCGCGCGGCAATGTGGACGCGATCATTGCGCTGGGGGTCATCATCAAAGGACAGACCGCCCATGCGGATCTCATCGGACGAAGCATCACCGATGCCCTGCAAAACATCGCGTTGCGTTTTCGCATTCCGGTGATCCACGAAGTCCTTCTGGTCGAGAATGAGGAACAGGCGCGCGCCCGCACCTTGGGGACCACACAAAACCGGGGAACCGAAGCCGCCCGTGCCGCCCTGCAAATCGCCGAAGTCATGGCCGAAGTGAAGGTCGCAAATTAATATGGGAGCACGTCGAGAGGGTCGGGAAGCGGCCGTACAATTTCTGTATCAACGCGATCTGAACACGGGAGCCAGCGCCGAAACCATTGAAGCGTTCTGGGACTTGCGCCCCGCGAACAAAAAGGTGCGCGCATTTGGCATGGACATCGCCGAAGGGGTGCTTGCACACCAGGCCGATATCGACGCCCGCATTCGCCAGGCGGCCTCCAACTACGATCTGCACCGCATCGCCGCGGTGGACCGCAACATCTTGCGCATCGCGATTTACGAAATGCTCTTCTGCCCCGATGTGCCGCCCGTCGTCTCCATCAACGAAGCCATCGAGATCGCCAAACGGTTCGGCTCCGATGATTCGGGCCGCTTTGTCAACGGCGTGCTCGACCGCATCCGGGGGGAACTCAACCGCTCCGCCCGCGTCGCGAAAGCGGAGTAAAAAATCTCATCAGGAACTCAGGAAAAGACAGAAGAGAAATTCGGCTTCGAGACGTTGTTCTTCAAAATTCCTGAATTCCTGAGTTCCTGATAAAAATTCTTCTTCACCATGGCCTTCGGCTTTTTCAAATCGATCGTCGAAAAATTCACCGGCAAACCGGTGGATTGGGATGAACTGGAGGAAACGCTCATCCGGGCCGATCTCGGCGTGCCGATGTCGATGCGAATCCTCAAGGCGCTTCAGGCGCGGGAAAATGTCACCGCGAAAGAGATCGTCGAAGTCACGCGCGCAGAGATCGCCAAAGTGCTCCCGTTTGAGAACCCGCCCCTGCGCCCTCTCCCCTCCAAACCGAAGGTCATTCTGATGGTCGGAGTCAACGGCACCGGCAAGACCACCACCACGGCCAAGCTTGCCTATTATCTCAAATCCAAGCGCCACAGCGTGATGCTCACGGCGGCGGATACTTTCCGCGCCGCCGCCATCGAGCAACTCGGCGTCTGGGCCGAGCGCCTCGGCGTGGAAATGATCAAGGGCCAATACAACGCCGATCCCGCCGCTCTTTGCTACGACGCCTACACCGCCGCCGAGCGCAAGAACACCGAGTTCCTCGTTTGCGACACGGCGGGGCGGTTGCACACAAAATCCAACCTCATGGCCGAGCTGACCAAGATCAAAAAGACGCTCGCCAAACATGACCCGGACGCGCCGCATGAGATTTGGATTGTCGTCGATGCCACCACCGGCAGCAACGCCCTCCAGCAGGCGCGCGAATTTCATCAGGCGATCGGGCTCACAGGCGTCATTGTCACCAAGCTCGACGGCAGTGGCAAAGGCGGCACCGTGATTGCAATCCAGAACGAACTCGGCCTGCCCACGCGTTTCATCGGCACCGGCGAAAAACTCGAACAACTCGAACCGTTCAACGGGCGCGAGTTTTTGGAGCGGATGATTTAATGCGAATTGCTAATGCGGGAGCTTAAATGCTAAAGACTTCCTGCATGATCCATTATCTCAAAACCGCGACCGAAGCGGCACGCGCGGCCGGCGTTCTTCTCAAGCAAAACTTCGGACAGGCTCTGAATGTCAATTCATTCGAGGCGCACGACATCAAGCTCGACCTGGATGTGCGCTCGCAGGACCTCATCGCCGGAATCCTCCTGGAGCGCTATCCCGACCACGCCATCTACGGCGAGGAAGGGATCGCGGGTAATCAGGAAAGCGAATACCAGTGGATTGTCGATCCGATCGATGGCACGGTGAATTACTTCTACGCCATCCCGCATTTCTGCATTTCCATCGCCCTGCGCAAGGCCGGTAAAATGATCGTGGGCGTCATTTTCGACCCGATGCGCAATGAACTTTGGGAAGTCACCGCAGGCGGCCCCGCCCTGCTCAACGGCCAGCCAATTCGCGTGAGCACCCGCGCCAAACTCAGCGACGCCGTCCTTTCGGTCGGGTTCGCCAAAGCCAAATCGACCATCGACGCCGGGCTTCCCCTCTTCGAGAAAATGGTTTACCGCGCCCGCAAATGCCGCCTGATGGGCAGCGCCGCGCTCGACCTCGCCTATGTCGCCAGCGGACGGCTCGACGCTTACATTGAATCCGCCGTAAGCCTATGGGACATCGCCGCCGGGCAATTGCTGGTTGAAGCCGCCGGGGGCAAGTGCGAAGTCAGGCCTCACCCCGAGCACGCCGACAAGATTGCGATCCTCGCCAGCAATGGCGTGGTGGATTTGAATGTCGATTAGCGGATTTTCACCACGAAAAATACCATGAACCTCGTTGGCATCGGTTACGACATCCATGCGTTTGCCTCGCCTGAAGCGCAGCGCAAACTCATTTTGGGCGGCGTGGAAATCGCGCATCCCGTGGGGCTCGACGGCCATTCCGATGCCGATGTGCTCTGCCATGCCATTGCAGACGCCGTATTGGGAGCCATCGGTGAAGCCGACATTGGCCACCATTTCCCCAACACCGACCCCTCGCTCCGCGGCATGTCGAGTTTGGAGATCGTTCGGCGCAGCGCGGCACTCGTCGCGCAACAAGGTGGGCGGATCATCAACATCGACTCGACCCTCCTCTCCGAAGCGCCCAAAATTGCCCCGCACCTCACCGCCATGCGCGAGAACTTGGCGGCGGCACTGGGGCTCTCACCCCAGCGGGTCGGAATTAAAGCCACCACCAACGAACGCCTCGGCTCGATCGGCCGCAAAGAAGGCATCGCCGCAATGGCGGTGGCGAGCGTGGAAATCTAGAGGATTGCCCCGTTAAATCGCCTGTTCCTTTTGCGAGCTGCGCAGATGAACCGTTTTGTGGTCGAGGTTGTGAGTGGCTTGAATGCGCCGAACCGTCTTGCTGCGGGCGCGCATCAAAATGGAATGGGTGATGGCCGTTTTTCCAATGAGTTTTACGCCGGGCAAGAGCGCACTGTCGGTGACGCCGGTCGCACAAAAGATTGCGCTATCGCCGGGCACAATTTCCTCCGAATTGTACACTCGCAGAAGCTCCTGCTCTGTGAGGCCCCCGACGAGTTCCGCCTTTTCCGCCTCGGTCCGAAACCACATCCGCATCTGGATATCGCCGCCGAGCGCCCGAAGCGCGTTGGCCGTGAGCACCCCTTCGGGCGAGCCGCCGATGCCGACGTAAAGGTCGATGCCCGAATCCGGCAACGATGGCGCGACCGCCGCTGTGATGTCCCCATCGGCAATCATCCGCAGACTGGCCCCGGCTTTGCGCACCTGGTCCACAAAGATCTCGTTGCGCGGACGGTCCATCACCTGCACGACAATTTCCGCCATGCGTTTGCCCAGCGCACAACGCAGCAGCATCAATGTTTCATTGAGCGGCGCGTCCAGCAGTGAATGGCCCAGCTTCTCGGAATCCACCATCGCCTTGACGCGCGGCCCGTAGGCAATCTTGTGGCAGTAGAAACTCGGGATATTGTGCATCTGCGATTTCCCCTCGTCCGTCTGCGAGGCGGCGATCACGGAAATCGAATTGGCCATCCCCTTGGATATATTGGTGGTGCCGTCGATCGGGTCCAAGGCAATGTCGAAACGCGGCGCTCCCGGTTTCCAAGTGCCCAGGCGGTCCCCAAGGAAAATACCCGGCGCTTCGTCTTTGATTCCCTCGCCGATGACCACTTCGCCACAAATATTCACCAGATCGAACACGCCGTAAATCGCGTCACATGCTGCGGCGTCGGCCGCCTCCTTGTCTCCGCGCCCGATCCAATGCATCGCATGGAGTGCGGCGTTTTCAGTGGCTCGGACAAATTCAAATTCGATGGTTCTTTCTGGATCGTGGAACATAAACAAATTCATCGCGGACGATGGGTTTCCCGGTCTTTCAAATCACTGAGATGAAGGTTGAGCGCGCGCACCGAAATCCATATCTCCGCAAGCGACAATCCCAGCGAGGCGAGCATCAGCAGCAAGCTGAAGGCGAAAATCCATTTTCCTGCCACGATCCATCCCGCGAAGAGCGTGAACATGCAGAGCACGCAAAAAAACAGGCTGGTAATGCCCGCCGCCTGCATATGCTTGATCAACTCCACCCGGTAACGCAAATTTTCGATCTGCCCCTTGAGAATGGCGTTCGGGTCCGTCTTGTATTTATCGTGCAGGTTGCGAATGAGATTTGCCAGGGTGACAAACCGGTTGGTGTAGGCCAGCAGGAGCAGGGAAACAGCCGGGAACAAAAGCGCCGGAGTGCCCAGGGTGATTCCGAGTGGATTAGGATCGAGCATTCGAGCCCCAGCTTATCCAGAGCCCCGCCGAAAAGCAAAAAAAACCACCGGGAGTTCCGCCGCTACACGAGCTGGCGCCTCAAATACGCCACCTCGGTTGCGCCATAGCGCCGGGCGCGGATCAATTCCCACCCGGTGTTTTTAGGCAATGGAGCGCCGGGAAGTTTTTCCAGGATGAACCATCCCTCGGGGGCGAGCGCTCGGGCCAGCGCGGGATCGCTTAAAAGCTCCACGCCAAAGTCCCGCTCCCCCTTCTGCTTGGCATACGGTGGGTCGGCGAGGATGAAGTCATACCCGCCGGGAAGGGCCAACCGGTGCAGGAAAGAGAAGATATCCAGCGTCTGCACAACGGCCCCTTGCAGCCGCGTTTTGGCGAGATTGAAATGGATGGTTTCCACCGCACGCGCATCTTTCTCGACCAAGGTCGCCGAGGCGGCTCCCCGGCTCAACGCCTCAATGCCCAGTCCTCCGCTCCCCGAAAACAAGTCCAGCACGCGCGCTCCAACGATCGCCTCTCCCAAGCTGTCGAAAATGGCCCCTTTTACCCGGTCCATCGTGGGACGCAAATCGGTTTTCGGTGCAATGAGCGGGATTCCCCCGGCAGTTCCTGAGACAACGCGCATATTATAAAAGAGCTCAGCCCCGCTTGGGCTTGGTTTTGCGTTTGGGCACGGTGCTGATCACTTCGATCCCCCCCCGTCGTAGATGCCGGATCTCAAGCTTGGCCCCGATGGCGCGGGTGCGGCAATGCATGATGGAAAAGCCAATCCGGGAGCGGGCCTCAAAATCGGCATCCTCGTCTTTCGAAAAACCGACCCCATCATCCCGCACCGAAAGCACCACCGCATTCCGTTTTGTGGTAAGTCGAATTTGCAAAAGCCGGGCATGCGAATGCGTCACGGCATTGTGAACAGCCTCTTGCGCGATGCGGAACAAATACATGGCCGTTTGCGGCTCAAGCATCGGCTTTGTATTGGGCCCTCGAAACACGGCTTCGATCTGGCCGCCCGAACGCACCTGCTCCGCCAGATCTTCCAGCGCTTCCACCAAGCCTTCGCCTTGCTCCAGGTGCGCCACAGAAAGCCTTTTTTCAAGGGTCCGCACCTCGCTCACCACTTCTTTGACAAGGCTGGCGATCTGCCGCGCGAAATCGGCTTGTTCGATTCCCGTGCGTGAAAGCTCCTCGTGGAGCACGTTGCCCAGCAGGGAAATACCGACCAGGTGCTGGCAAAAATTCTCGCGCAATTCCCGGCCCAGACGCTGCTTTTCCCGATCGGTGGCATCAATGATCTCCTGCTCGATTTCGCGAAATGCAGAAATATCCCGCACCATCCCGAAAACTCCCAGCGCCTCGCCGCTCGCGTCCCGGTAAATCCCTTTGGTGATGAGCACCGTGCGCAAGCCGCTCGCGGTGATCTCGGAAAACTCAAATGTCTGCGCCACCCCGCTGGCAAGCACCGCCGCATTCCTCTCGCCCACCATGCCTCCCAATTCCAATCTTCGGATCTGCGCCACTTCTGCGCCGAGGATTTCATCGGCGCTTTTACCGAGCATGGCGGCGAAAGCCGGGTTTGCCAGCTGGAGCCGCCCGTCAAGCCCGCAAATAAAAACCCCTGCCGTGGTGGCCCTTACGATATGAGCGCAAAGTGCGTCGGTACAATTCCCCACCGGCTGGGTCACATCGTGGACCGCGTTGTGGTTATCCGTTACCACGGAAGTATCTATTGAGCCAAGGGAGAAGGCGCTTCGGTAAGGCCGCCGGGATAATCGGGAGCGACTGTCGTTCCTTCATTCGGGTGAGGCGGCGGCTCCGTCCGCGGCTTGTTCTCGCTGCCCGGAGGCGGCGGAGGATTCTTCATCTGACCAAATTTGATGATTTCACGGATCTGATCGCCATCGAGGGTCTCGAACTCAAGAAGTGCTTTGGCGATCATTTCGAGCTTGTCCCGATTGGCCGCCAGCAAATCTTTAGCGCGAGCATACGCGCTGTCGCACAGGCCGCGCACCTCGCGATCGATCTCCTGCGCGGTGGCCTCGGAGTAATCCCGGTTCTTGCCAATGTCGCGTCCCAGGAAAACATGTTCCTCATGCGCCCCGTATTCCACCATCCCCATGGCATCGCTCATCCCCCATTCGCAAACCATTTTGCGGGCAATCGTGGTGGCGTGTCGGATGTCGCTGCTGGCGCCGTTGGTCACATCCCCAAAAACAATTTCCTCCGCCACGCGGCCGCCCATGATCACCACGAGCCGGTCGAGGAGCTCCTTGCGGCGGTTGGTATACTGGTCGGCCTCGGGCAGGTACATGGTGAGCCCCAGCGCCGGGCCGCGCGGGATGATCGTGACCTTGTGGAGCGGGTCCATGTTCTCGACCAATTCGCACAAAAGGGCGTGACCCGCTTCGTGGTAGGCGGTGTTTTCCTTCTCCTTGTCGCTCATCGCCAGGCTGCGGCGTTCGCGGCCCCAGCGCACTTTGTCGCGAGCCTCTTCAAGCTCCTTGAGCGTGATCGCCTTCATCCCGCGCCGGGCGGCCATCAGAGCCGCCTCGTTGATGACATTGGCCAGTTCAGCCCCGGAATATCCCGGAGTACCGCGGGCAATCACCGCCAAGTCCACCCCTTCGGCGACCTTGACCCGCTTGGCGTGCACTTTGAGAATCTGTTCGCGCCCCTTCACATCGGGAAGGTTTACCGTGATCTGCCGGTCGAAACGGCCGGGGCGCAACAACGCCGGGTCGAGCACATCGGGCCGATTGGTGGCCGCGATGATGATGACCCCCTCCTGCGTATCAAACCCGTCCATCTCCACCAGCAGCGCATTGAGCGTCTGCTCGCGTTCATCATGGCCGCCACCGAGGCCGGTGCCGCGGTGCCGCCCCACGGCGTCGATTTCGTCGATGAAAATAATGCACGGGGCGTTCTTCTTACCCTGCTCAAACATATCGCGCACGCGGCTCGCGCCCACGCCCACGAACATCTCCACAAAATCCGATCCGCTGATGGAGAAAAACGGCACGTCGGCCTCTCCCGCAATCGCACGCGCCAGCAACGTCTTGCCCGTTCCGGGAGGTCCCACAAGAAGCACGCCTTTGGGGATGCGCCCGCCGAGTTTTTGGAATCGCTTGGGGTCTTTGAGAAACTCCACGAGTTCCTCCACCTCGTCCTTGGCTTCCTCCACGCCCGCGACTTCCTTGAAGGTGATCCGGTTTTTTTCGCGCGAAAGCATCTTCGCCTTGCTCTTGCCAAAGCTCATCGCCCCCTTGCCTGCCATGCGGATTTGCTGGCGGAAAAAGAAATAGATCATCACCAAAATCAACAGCACCGGCAGGAAGGCCATTACTGGCGAATTCAGGAAGCTCTGGGCCGATTTAATGTTCGTCTTGTATCCCGCCTCCTTGAGGTCCTCCGTCAGATTGGGCTGAAATTTGGCGCTTACCTCCACCCGGAACTGCGGATTGCCCCCCTTGTGGGCTTTCGGGTCGGCATATTCGCCGACCAGCCACTGGGTCGGTTTTCCCTCTTCGTCAATGATCTCCAGCGGCGTCGTTTTTTTAATGGCGTTGCTCTCCATCAACCCCTCAAATTTATCCCAAGTGAGGGTATCTGGAGCCCCATAAGGGGTGCGCCCCATGATGGCGATGCCCACCAGGGCAGTCGCCGCAATGATGAGCAGGATGCCGCGCCAATTAAAGCCGGGATCGGAGTTGTTGCCGCCGCCGTTCTCGCGCGGGGGACGCTCCTTGGGATTTCGTGAGTCAAACTGAGCCATGATAATTACACGCACCCCGTTCTGCTCCATTGCCCAACAGCGTGCTAGGCATAAACTAGGCGAAGCGCGCCAATGGTCAAGAACCCCGTTGACCCCTCCTTGAAAAAGAAACCGGCCCGGCTCATGCCGGGGGCGTTTCTTTGTGGTAGGGGGATTGGGTTTTGCAGAGCCTTCTTAAGGTTTTTAAGGCTTTTTCCCCGGCACCGCCGGCTTCTGCCAAAGGCGAATCGGGCAGGTCACTTTGAAATCGTTGTAAATGAGCGTCACCGCCCCGTCGCGAATGGCATACACCTTGAGCACGATTTTGCGTTCTCCAGCCATAAACGGCAACGGATCCCCCTCCCCATAGGTCTTCCCATTGATCACCGCCAGCGGCAGCCGGTCCACCGAAATGCTGGAGACCACAAACGCCTCCGGCCGGATATACGACTCGGTTGTCGCCACCGCAGCCGCTCCTTTCACAACGGGAGTTGCCGAATCCGGGGGGTGCCAGCCGAGGGGCAAAAACGGATCGCGTTGCATCGCCACAGCATCGAAATCCGAAGGGGGGGAGATGCCCAACTCGGCTGCGGTCTGCGCATTGCACGCCAGGCCCGAAGCAGCCAAAACAACGAAGACAAAAAAGGCGCTATATTTCATTTTTTGACAAGGGTTGAAATTGTGAATTGGGCATGGCGAATGCGCGGATCAGCGGCCACCGAGTCGATTTGCAAACTGGTGATCTGCATCAACCCCTCCTGGTTTTCCAAACCGGCCAAAGCCTCCCCAAACAAGGCGATCCCGACGCTGGGCAGATCAACGGTCCAGGAGGAAAGTTTGTAGCCGGGAAAATCCGCATCGGTCGGTTCGGGATTGCAGCGAAAAATGGGCTTGCCGACCCCTTGCTTCTTAAAGAACTCGGCGAATCGCGTCGGAATCCAGGCCACAGGCTGCCCGTCGGGAATCTTCGCCTTCATCAGCGCATACACCCGCTGCGCCTCGGCTGCGTTCTCATCTCCGGCTTGAATGGCGTTGATGCGCACTATTTTGCTCTTGGCTTCTTTGATCTTCGGCCCGAGGGCGGTGATCTCGGCGAGCGCTGCGGCTTCCCGTTTGGCCAGCGGTTTGAGCATTTCAAACGTGTAATAATAGAGGCCGCCCACGCTGAGCATTGTGACGAGAACACCTTTCTGGATTTGCTCTTTGCTCAGTTTCATTTGGCAGCTTTTGGGTTGAATTGCACCCGAATCCGGAACGTCGCCGTGCCCATCGTTTGGCCGTCCAAGGTCACGCTTTCCATGCTGTCCTCCAGCGAGTTGGCGTCGAACACCACGGAGACATTGCTGTAAGCCACGGCGAGCTTCTCCTGGAGCGAACGCCGGTAATCCTCCGCCGCGGTGCGGGGTTGCGCCCCGGCCGCCAAGCCGCGCACCAACACGTCCACCGTTTTTTCTTTCTCCGCTCCCAACTCGCCCGTGAAGGTGAGCAATTGAACGTGCGAGGGGGTGGCTGCCACCATTTTTCCCAGAAAGGAGGCCCAATAAAAGCGCTCATGAACCCGCTCAACCAACGCTTGATTGCTCTTTTGCTGGGCCAAGAGCCGGGCCTCGTCTTCGACAGCCTTCTTCATCTGGGGTTCCACACTGTTCCAGCTAATCCGCAACTGGTTGCGCTTGCGCTCCACCCCATTCACCACCGAAAGCCGATACGAAAACCAGACTACCAGGAAAACCAAAAACAGCAAAGCGGCCAATCCCGCCAACTTCACCGGGTCACGCCGTTCCCGTTGCTCCTGCCGGTGGATTTCGTGGTAAAGATTGAGATGCAACGCCATGGTTTATCGGCCCTTTAGAAGCTGTCTAAAAATTGGGAGCGGGGTGCGTTGCAGCAGGTTTTGGGGTTGGCCAAGGCGGTGCGGAGGGAGCATATCTGTAGATACGCGACCGACGCACAACGCAGGCCAGCGCCAAAAGATGCGCAACCCTCCGGGCAAGAGCCAGCGTGACGCTGGACCCCTTTCGCGCTGCCGCGCGCTGGCCTGAGGCCAGTTGCGGTTCGCGCTCCCGCGCGTGCGGCGGCTGACGCGCGCCGCTTTGATCGGCTGCAACCTTTCAGGCAAGAGGTATAAACGGGCTCTGACTGCGTTCCTCCCTCGTCGCCTATCCACCGATAGGCTTCTCGCTCGTGCCTTGTCATACCCCATTTCCCCCTCTTGCGCACCCTCGCCGAATTTTGAGACAGCTTCTCATAATTTCCGCAGCGACCCCGAAAGCCGAGCCCAGGAGCGGCAACTGCTCGGTGAGCGCGCCCACCCGCATCCGCGGGATGCTCAGTTCGCAATCGGCAAACGGGTCCCATGTTTCACAGGGGAGACGCAGTTCCTCGACCAGAAGGCTCAATATTTTCGGGAGTTTCGCCAGCCCGCCCGAAATATACACCTTGGGAATGGCTTCCTCGTGCTGCGCCTCAAAGAAACCGATCGAGGAGCTGATCGAGCGCACCAGTTCGTTTAAAGAAAGCCGTGCATTTTCGACGGTGAGCACCTCGTCTTCTTCCAGCATTCCCACCACTTCCTCAAAATTGGCGGCTCCCTGCAAAATCAAATGTTCCGCAAAATGCGCCCCGCCATATTCCACGGACCGGATGAGGATCAACTCCCCCTTCACCCCCACAATGACCGTGGAAGAGCGGTGCCCAATATCCACCAACACAAAAGCCTGTGTTTTGAAAATCTCCTCATTGGCAAATTCAAAGGCATTCAGCAATGCCACGGGCGGCAGTTGCAGCACGGTCGAGGCAATTTTGTTTTTCCCGCAGGCCTCATGGATCTTTTGCACATGCGCCCGGGGCAACCCTCCCACGAGATAGCGCACCTGCTGCTGCCCCTCCGCAGAAGGCGCTCCCGCCGCGCCGACGGGGATCGCCGCGCAGTCAATCACCCATTCCCGACAATCCTGACTCAAAAGCAGCGGGCCATTGATCCGCAAAGCATCGCGCAGCAACTCTGGCGGGATGGTGTTTTGCTCGATGATCCGCACCATCGCCTCCGGGTGGGAAACAGCGATGCCGACCCCCTTGGCCGACCCGCCCAGATCGTGCAGCAACGGCTTCAAATTTTCCCCCAGCCCTTCCAGCGTGTTAATCTCTTCCGGGAATTCCCGAACCGCAAAATGGGTCAACGCCAGCCGTGTGCCGCGGCGCTTCAGCAACACGGCTTTCATCGAATGCCGTCCGACATCGATGCCGATTGCCGAGGAAGGTGGTTTTGCCATGCGAGCCCTTCCAGAGCAGGTGGGATGCCATAACATCCCTTTGTTGATAATTTTACCATCATCTTTGCGAAATTTGCACTGGAAGGAGCGGCCCGGTTGTGAAATGCAATAAGCCGCCAATCCATCCCGCCTGTGAAAAATCCCTCCCTCCGCGCCTATTGCGCCCCTTTCATCCTCTTCCTGCTCTGGATCGGCTTGATCGATCTTCTAAGCAGGGCCGGAGTCTCAAATTCGCAATACTGGGTCTTTCCGCTGCAAACGCTGGCTTGCGGTGGGGTGGTCCTTTTCTATTGGCGGCGCTACCGCCTCTCCCTTCCCCGGAACCTTCTCTTTACAGTGGGCGTGGCCCTGCTGGTGTTCGGGATCTGGGTCTCCCCCCAGGTGCTCTTGGGGTTTCCCTACCGCTCTGGCGAAGCCACTTCCTTTAATCCTACCTTCTATCTCCCAGGCACTCTGGCCTATTGGGGAACCCTCGGGTTCCGGTTCCTGCGCATGGCCGTGGTGGTGCCGTTTGTGGAGGAAATCTTCTGGCGTGGGTTTCTGCTACGCTATCTGATCAAAGAGGAGTTTGAATCCGTGCCGTTCGGGAGTTTCACTTGGCTTTCCTTCGGTTTGGTCACTCTGCTTTTCACGCTGGAGCATCAACCGGCGGATTACCCCGCTGCTTTTTGCACCGGTATTTTGTACAACTGGATCGCCCTCCGCACCCGCAGCCTGAGTTCCTGCATCCTGGCCCACGGCATCACCAACCTCCTCCTGGGGTTCTATGTCATGGCCACCCGGCAATGGGGTTTCTGGTGACATCCACCCCCGGTTGAGGCTATGGTAAGCTTTAGCCATGCGCGACAGCTTCTTCCAAAAATTCCTTCTGGTGGTGTTTCTTGCCGCCCTCACGGCAGGAGGATATGTGGTGGTCTACAAAAAATTGATCGTGGGAGCCGACGAATCGATCAACGGCGGATACAAAAAACCTGCTGCCATCTCCCCTGCGGCAAAGCGCCGGTTCTAATCGGGAAAGCTCGAAATGAAGATCGGACTCGCTCAAATCAACCCCACGGTGGGGGATCTCCAGGGGAATTTGGAAAAAATCGGCGCGGCCTACCGTCAACTCGTCGCCCAAGGCGCGGAACTGGTTCTTTCGCCCGAACTCGCCATCACCGGATACCCGCCCCAAGACCTTGTTTTCAAATCCCGCTTTGTTCCGCTGAATTTGGAGGCGCTCGAAACATTGAGGGCCTCGGTCGGCGCAGTCCCGCTCATCACCGGCTATGTCGATTATAATCCCGGCGCGGGCCGTCCCTTTCGCAATGCCGCCGCCGTCCTCCAAAAAGGCCATCCGCTGCGCAGTGTCTTCAAATCCCTGCTGCCCACCTACGATGTTTTTGACGAGGACCGCTATTTTCAACCGGCGGAAAACGTCGCCCCTATTGAAATCAACGGCCGCCGCATTGGGATTACCATTTGCGAAGACATCTGGACCGAAAAATACCTTCCCCGGCGGTTGTATGACTTTGATCCGCTTGCGAAACTGATTGGCGCGGGCGCGGAGATGATCGTCAACATCAGCGCCTCCCCCTTCTGTGTCGGCAAACCGCGCCGCCGCTGCGAAATGCTCTCAGCGCTGGCCGCGCGGTACCATGTCCCGATTTTTTACTGCAACGCAACCGGCGGCAACGACCAGTTGGTTTTCGACGGCAACTCTCTGGCCATCGGAGCCAATGGCTGCCTGCGCGCGCAACTCCCGGCCTTTGAAGAAGCGCTCCAGATTGTGGAAACCGACGGCACTCCCCTGCCCGATTGCCAGCCGATGAGCGAAGCGCAGGAATTATTTGAAGCGCTAAGCCTGGGCCTGCGTGATTACCTGCGCAAATGCGGCTTCAAGAGCGTCGTCCTGGGGCTGAGCGGCGGGATCGATTCCGCTGTCACCGCCGCCATCGCTGTGCATGCGCTCGGGGCCGAAAACGTTCACGGGGTCGCCATGCCGACGCAATTTTCCTCGCAAGGGAGCATCGACGACGCCCTCGCGCTGGCCCGCAATTTCGGCATCCGCTGCCCCGTCATTTCCATCCAGAACCCGTTTGAGACCTTCCGCGAACTGCTTGCACCGGAGTTCGCCGGGCTCGCCGAGGATACCACCGAGGAGAACATGCAGCCGCGCCTGCGCTGCATGGTCCTGATGGCCCTTTCCAATAAACACGGCCATCTCCTGCTGAGCACGGGTAACAAAAGTGAACTCGCCGTGGGCTATTGCACCCTCTACGGCGACATGGCGGGCGGGCTCGCCATTCTCAGCGATGTGCCCAAGACGCAAGTGTACGCGCTGGCCCGCTACATCAACCGCACCAGCGAGCTGATCCCGCGCTCCAGCATTGACAAGCCGCCGAGCGCCGAATTGAAACCCGACCAAACCGATCAGGATACGCTCCCCCCCTACGATTTGCTCGACCGCATCCTCGGGCTGTACGTGGAAGAAAACCTCACCGCACGGGACATCATCGCGCAGGGGTTTGACGAAAAGATCGTCCGCTGGGTGGCTCGCAAGGTCGATCTCAACGAATACAAACGCGAGCAAGCCGCACCGGGGATTAAAGTCACGAGCCGCGCTTTTGGGATGGGGCGGCGGATGCCGATCGCCCAGCGATTTGTGGATTAGCGTTTGCTCTTGAGGTGAAGCACGAGGGCGACCCCCAACAACAGGGTAAACCCGGCGAGCAAACCGTTGCGTAGCGTGAAGACCGGCACCGGAGCGGGAACATGGAACGGCAAAGGGAAGGAAACGGCGCACGCTTCGTCTTGCCCGGTGCAAGCCACAATGCGGGCCGTGTCGCTGATGCCCAGCGGAATCCCGGTCACGAGGCCCGTGATGCCATCCCCAACCTCTGTGATTTGGACACCCGGCACCGGGATCCAGCGTTGCAGCAATTTGCCGTTCTCATCAAACGAGAGGCGGCGAATCTCCACCTGATAAATGAGTTTGCCGATCGAAACCGGGAGCGGAGGGCGTTTCCATGCGAACTCAGCGGTTCCGGCGAGGGTTGTGCGCACGACCTTCGCGTCGGGAATTTTCGGAAGGTCTCCCTTTTTGCCGAGGGCGTTGGCCACTGCCGCATGAAGCCCGGCAGGGTCCACATCGGGAAGAGTCGCAGGGGTCAGCGCGGCGTGCATCGGGGCCGGAAAAATCAAGGGCGCATGCGCAACGGGGTTGGGAATGGGAGTGGGTTTGGCCAAGAGCGCAGGCAACGATTCCGCTTTGCGTTTTACGAGGGATGCGGCCCGGATGCTGATTTTCCGGGAAACCGCGCCCAGGGAAATTCCGATGCTTCCGTCCATTCCCTCCAAATCCCCCGCCGCGAGACTGGGATGGAGGGTTTCAGTCGCATTGGGCCTCAGAACGATTTGTGCCGGAAGGTGGAGCCGCTGGTTGGCTTCCAAACGCAGAGTCAGCTCCGCAGCGGTTCGGTTCGTGAGGGTGAAGGCAGCAGAGCGCGCAGGGGCTTTAGGTATCCCCTTGAGCTCCAGCGCGGCAGGCTCAACAGCGAACGGCGCGAGAGCGTTCGCGTGCAATGCGGGCTCCATTTTCGGATCGCTGGAAAAATGGAGACGACCTTGGTATTCCCGTTCCGCGTCAGGCACGAGGGTGAGGATCAGGGTGATTTGCTGGCCGCGCGTGAGTTGGTACGCCTGGGGTTCGATGCTCCACGGGGCGTCCACCGTAACGCTCCCTTCCAATGTGCCGCCCCCTCGGTTGGCAATCGTCACACTGTGCGTGGCGGGGATCCCTGCGGCAACCTCGCCGAAATCCACCGGGCTGGGCGCAACCAGTTCGGGCGGGTTGTCCAGGATGTTCAGAACGATCTCCGCTGCCGAGGAAGTGCCGTTTTTGTTTTGGGCGGCAAAAAGAATACGGTCTTGCTGCATGAGCTGCCCGTTCATCGGAGAGGTATGTTGGTAGGTGAGCACCCAGACTTCCCGTTCGGACGGTTCGAGACTGACGATTTTTCCGAACTGCGGCCCTTTGCGAACGAGATAGCTCGTGGCCTGTTCCTGCCGCCCATAGACCCGCAACGCCACCTGAACCAAACCGCCATTCTGAACTTGCACGCTCACGGGAATGGCTTGCGGCGGCAGCGGCGGCGGAGCGTCTTTCTTCTTGTTCTCGGATTTCTTTTTTTCCGGCGGAGTCGGAATGTTGATCGTCGCAGGAGCCAGCGGCACGAACGAGAGCAGCGTGCAGGCGGCCAAAAAACAGCGCAACCCCCGTTCCCATCGGGCGCGGCTTGCAAAGAATTGGAGTTTTCGATTGATCGTCAAAGGGGCTATCATTAAGAAACAAGGACTGTTCGTCTGCAATGAGATTCCCTATCCCTCCCAAACTCCGCCTTTTTTGCGCTGCACTGTTGGCCGTATGGGCCCTTTCCAGCGGCTCTGTCCTGGCGGCCGGGTTCTTTGGAATGTTTGGAGTTAAAAAGGCAAGCGAATCACTGCACCGGCAGGACCCGCCGCGGATTTCACCCCGGGTGTTGGAACGGGTCAACCCCGCCAATGCCCATGTGCTCGTCTCGCTGGGCAAACAGCGCGCCTACCTGCTCGTCGGCAGCGAGATCGCCATCGACACGCCCATTTCGTCGGGCAAAGCGTCCGGGATGACGCCCACGGGCAGTTTTCGGGTGCAGGAAAAAGATGAGGACCATCGGTCCAATCTGTATGGGAACTTTGTGGATGGCAAGGGACGGGTCGTCCGGGCTGGCGTGAGCGCACGCATCGACTCCGCCCCGAGCGGCACGCATTTCGAGGGTTCGCCCATGTATTTTTTTATGCGGATCACCGAAGGGGTTGGCATGCATGTCGGAATTCTGCCCGGCTATCCCGCCTCGCACGGCTGCATCCGGATGCCCGCTGAAATCGCCCCGATGTTTTACCAGCGGGTGAAAATCGGCACCTCGGTGGAAGTGGCGCATTAACGCCGCGCATCTGGCATCAATGTCCCTTCGCTTCTGTTTGACGCTGGAGGGTCGGGATGCTATTTTCGCGCATCTTCGACCAGAATAGTACACTCCTCAACCGTCAGGTGTTGGTGTTGAATCGTCTCTGGCAAGCCGTCAACGTCACCACCGTCCGAAGGGCCTTCACGCTCCTCTGCCAAGGCCACGCGCAGATTGTCTCCTCTGACGGCGCGAACCATTACACCACGCATGATTTCGAAAGCTGGCGCGATGTTTCCAACCGCCAGCCCGAGCCGGAAATGGTGCATACCGTTGCTTTTAAAATCCGGATTCCGCGCGTGATCGTGCTGCTCTTTTTCGATCGGATGCTCAAAAAGGAGATCAAGTTCACCCGCAATAACCTTTTTGAGCGTGACCAGAACACCTGCCAATATTGCGGCAAGATTTTTGACCGCAAGGAACTCAACCTCGACCACGTCCTGCCGCGCGACCGGGGTGGCAAAACCACTTGGGAAAACATCGTCTGCTCGTGCATCCCGTGCAACAGCCGCAAAGCCAACCGGCTGCCGCACGAAGCCGGAATGCGGCTTATCAAGAAGCCGGAGCGGCCCAAGTGGCGCCCTTTCCTCCAGTTCAAATTCAACGGCGGCGGGCATGAAGCCTGGAAACATTTCCTGGATGTCGCCTACTGGAATGTGGAATTGGGCGACGGGTAATCTGTTTTTTCTGGATCGGCCTGCGGAACCCTTCAAACTCGCCGTCCCATGAACCGCTGGATTTCTCCCGAGCTTTTTGCGGCCTTTGAAGCCGAACAGACCACCGCGCACCGGTTGTTTACGAGCCCCAACGTCTGGGTGGAACGGCTCGGGCGCGATGTGCTGATCTCCTTCAAAACCGACGCCGCCCGGGATGCCGCGCTCTCCGGATTGCGCGAATGGGAAGTGCGCACCGGATTTGCCAGCGAGCGGGTCTTTGCGCGGTTTCTGCCAAAACAGAACGCCGAGCGTGTCGCGCCGGTGCTTTTGGAAGGGGATCCGGAGGCTTCGCTCCATGCCGTCGTGACGGAGCGGGGCGTGCGTTACGGGATCGACTTCGGCGCGGGCTACTCCGCCGGGCTTTTCCTCGATCAACGGGCCAACCGCGCCTTTGTGCGCCAGCGGGCCCCCAAGCGCCTGCTCAATACGTTCGCCTACACCTGCTCCTTCTCCGTACTAGCGGCGCTGGCGGGAGCGCAAACGGTAAGCGTCGATCTTTCCAAAAAATCGCTCGATCGCGGCCGGGAGAATTTCGCGTTAAACGCCCTCCCTCTGGAGGGGCACCGCTTTTTGGCCGACGATGTGCTCGATGTTCTGCCCCGGCTGGAACGGCGCGGCGAAAAGTTTGATGTGCTCATCCTCGACCCGCCCACCTTTTCGCGCGGCAACCGGGGCCGCCGTTGGCAGGTGGAGGAGCAGATCGAGGATTTGCTCAAAGCCGCCCTGGAACTGGCGGAGCCGGGGGCGGCGCTCCTGATCTCCACCAATTGCACCAAGCTCGACCGCCGCGCACTGGAGCAGGCGGCGCGGTTCGCCCTCAAAACCGCACGGCGCGGCGGGGATTTCCACACCGAGCCGCCGCTGCCCGATTTTCCCCCGGGCGAAGGAGCCCAGACGCTCTGGCTCCATCTGCGGTAAAAAGTGCACCCTTTTTTGATCGCAACGCATTTGGCCGAAGCGGCCAGTCATTTTCCTTGGATGGGAACCGTCACCGCCGATGATTTAATGGCACTCATCCGAGCCGAACTCGGTCACGAAGAGGCGTTCGACCGCTTTTTGCCTTATGGAGCCCATCACGCCCGTGCCCTCGGCCCGTGCATGATCCTGCACATCGTCAGCGGCAACACGCCGCATGCCGGCATCCAAAGCCTCATCCGCGGGCTGTTGATCGGGGCATTCAACTGGGTCAAAATCCCCAGCAGCGGACTGCCCGAAGTCGCGGCCTTCCAGGAACATTTACCCTACGAGTTGGCGCGCCGGATCATCATCGCCGAGGAACTGCGCGGCGATTGGCTCGACCAGGCCGACGCCGTCATCGTGTTCGGGCGCGACGAAACCGTGGAGCATTTCCGCAAACGGGTGCGCGCCGACCAACGGTTCATCCCGCATGCTCACCGGCTCAGTTTCGGAGTGGTATTCGATGACCCGGAGTTTTGCTCCGTGGCCGACGCCGCCAAATCCGCTTCGCTCTATAACCAGCAAGGGTGCCTCTCCCCTCACCTGTTCTACGTCGAGCCGAAAATCGCCCGCCAATATGCGGAACGCCTGGCTTCGGCGATGGCCGAGTTTGAAAAAGTGAATCCGCGCGGGCCGGTCTCGCTCGCCGAACAGACAGAAATCTCCGCGTTGCGCAAAGATTTTGCCTTCCGCGCTTCCATGTGCGCCGAAGGGGAAAAACCGGCACTCTGGGAGAGCCCGGATTCGACCTCCTGGACGGTATTATTCGATCCTGAGCCTCAGTTCATGCCCTCCTGCCTGAACCGCGTGGTCTATGTGAAGCCGATCCCTGCCGATGGCCTGCCTGTGGCGGTGCGCCGGGTCTACAAGCACCTGAGCACGGTCGGGATTTTCCCCGCCACCGCCGAAAATGCCGAGAAACTCGCGTTGACCGGCGCTTCCCGTATCTGCCCCATCGGCGAGATGCAATTCCCGCCGCTCACCTGGCACCACGACGCGCAGCCCGTGCTGTTGCCGCTGGTGAACTGGGTGGATTTTGAGGCGGATCGTTAGTCCCGTTTCGGCTTGCCTGCTTGGATGTGATCGGAGAACCTCAAGAAGGTCCCCATGTCCCTCACAATCCACGAACTCCCTCCCGAGGACCGGCCTCGCGAAAAGCTCGCCACACGCGGCGCGGATGCGTTGAGCGATAGCGAGTTGATCGCCATTTTACTGCGCACCGGCGTTCAGGGGGCGAACGCGGTGGAGGTCGCCCGGCAACTGCTCGCCCGCTATGGCTCGCTTGGGGCGCTGGCGCGGTGTTCGGTAAAGGAGTTGAGCGGCATCAAGGGAATCGGCCCGGCCAAGGCGGTGCAACTTGCCGCGGCTTTTGGGCTCGGCGCGCGCCTGGCACGCGAAACTTTCACGCGCGTCAAAATTGACCAGCCGGATCTCGTTTACGAATTGCTCGGCCCGGAGATGCGGGCGCTGCACCAGGAGTCGTTGCGCGTGGTGTTATTGGATACTCGATACCAACTCATGCGGATCGAGGAAATCTCTCTCGGGTCGGTGAACGAGAGCATCGCCCATCCGCGCGAGATTTTCCGTCCGGCGCTGATCTATTCGGCCTTCGCGGTGATCGTGGCGCACAACCACCCCTCGGGCGATCCCACTCCCAGCGAGGCCGACCGCCGCTTGACCCGGCGGCTCAAGGAAGCGGCGGAGTTGCTTCAGATTTCGCTGCTCGATCACGTGATCATCGGCGCGCCGGGCTGCAACGGCGGGCCGGGTTACGTGAGCTTTAAGCAACTCGGCTTGCTGTAGAAAAGGCAACGCTGCCGTTGTCCCTTCTCTTGCGCGCTGGCAAGAGCGAAACCTTAGCTCTGACGTTTCGCGAGGTGATCGAGCACGGCCCGCACCCGCTCGGGCGGCGTCCGGAAGCAGAGGGCGATCGCTGCCGTAACTAACGTGCCGGCAGTGATCCGCCAGGGGAACTCGATGGTGGGCAGCCAGGCCGGTTGCCAAAGCACGGCGTGTTGTGTCGCCGGGTGGAGCAGTTGCCAGAGATCGTTGTGAAGCCCGCTCAGGAGCGCCACGGCGACGAATCCGCACGCCATCGCAAGGAGATTGCCTCGCTCGCTGCCGCGCGTTTTGGTGAGCATCCCCACCAGAAAAACTCCCAGGAGCGAGCCGTAGGTGTAGCCGAAAATCCCGAGCACAATCGGGATCACCCGCGAATGCAGCACGATGGCTGCGTAAGCCGTGGCCGAGCCGATCACCACCAAAATCAACGAAAACGCCACCGTGCTTTTGCGGGCTGCGGCGACCACATGCCGGGGGGTTGCCTCCGGGTGGATGTAAGGCATATACCAGTCTTCGGTGAAGCTGGTGGCCAGCGCGTTCAACGCCGTGGAAAGCGACCCCATCGCCGTCGCGAAAACCCCGGCGATCATGAGACCGCGCACGCCCGACGGCATTTCGTGCAAAATATAAAATGCGAACGGATGCGGTTTACCGGGTTCCTGATAATGCGCCCAGAGCAGGATGCCAATCGTTAGAAAACACAGGACAATGGGCAGATCGGCCAAGCCCGAAAGGATCAGCGCCAAACGGCTCTTGGTGGCGTTCTTAGCCGTCAGCATCCGCTGCACCATGTCCTGGTCGGTGCCGTGTGTGGCCATCGTCAAAAAGGTGGAACCGAAAATCGCCGCCCAGATCGTGTATTCCGTTCCCAGCACCGCGCGGACATTGCCAAGGAAGGACGCGCCGGGTTGCGTGCCGTAATCGAGAAAGGCCATGTCTTTGGGGCCGTGCAGCGCCCCCATTGCTCCGGCCCAGCCGCCCGGAATCGTGTGCAGCAGCGACCAGACGGCGAACCCGAGCGAACCGAACATGACGCTCGCCTGGATCACGTCCGTCCAAACCACCGCCTTGATGCCGCCGAGCGCGGTGTAGATCGCGGTGGCGCCGGTCAGGAAAATGAGAGAGCCAATATAAATCCCGACCTGTTGCAACGGGGAAAGCGCCACGCCGCTGACCATCTCGTAGCCAAGCACCAACACGACCGCCGCCACATACAACCGGGTGCCGCTCGCCAGCGCCCGCGTGACCAAAAACACCGCGGACGCCCCGTTCTTGGTGCGTTCGCCGAAGCGGACCCGCAGAAACTCGTAAATCGAGACCACGCGGTAATCGTAATACGGTTTGATGAAAATAAAGGCGACGATAACCCGCGCCAGCACCGTGCCGATCGCGAGTTGCGCGTAGGTGTAATTGCGCAGGGCATACCCTTCATTGGGTGCGCCAAGGAAAGTCGCGGCGCTGATCTCCGCGGCAAGGATCGACGCAAGCACCGCCCACCACGGGATGCTCCGGTTCCCGACGGCAAACCCTTCCATTGTTTTGTCGCCCCGACCCTTGTACAGGCCGATGCCGATCACGAGAATGAAGTATGCGAGGATCACCCCGCCATCAAGCAGCCACGCCATAGAAAAAGGGAGTATCCATGATCCCGCGCCAAAGCGCAACCCGCACCACGCGCCGGATACCTGCCTGCTTGCCGCTTACCAGAAATTCACCTTCGGGATTTACTTCGCCCGTTGGAAATCGATGTCGTAACGACTCTGTTGTTCGGAGAGAGCGTGCGGGCGAGTCAATCGCTTTTAGCCCTCCAGGTCAAGGTTGCAGCGGAAGGCGCGGGGCAAAGGGACCGCTTCGTTTGAGGCCCGGAGGGCCTGCGGAAATGAGCCGGTGGCGCAAGCCACCGGAACTTGGCGCAGGTGCATTCGCCCCGGAGGGGTGGGGGAAAAGCAAGGAAGGTCAAGGAAGGAGGAAGGTAGAGGAAGGAGGGAAGGGGTCAGTCCTTTATATTTACAGCTCTCATTCATTTTTGGGGGGATTTTTGAGAGGAAGGAGGGAAGGGGTCAGTCCTTTATATTTACAGCTCTCATTCATTTTTGGGGGGATTTTTGTGGAGGAGGAGGCTCAGATAGGTCCATGTGCCCATCTTGAGCCGGTCGGCGGTCCATTTTAAGCTCATCGTCGCTTCGCAGAGCCGTTTTCTTCCCTCTCTTCGCGTTCTCTGTGGTGCATCCCCCAACTTCTTTTTTTGAACATCCCCCGCTCCGTGCTGTCTTATTCTGCGATTTATTGTATTTTACATCATGTTCACCATTTCCATTGCCTTGATTGTCGTTGCCCTCGTGCTCGGGCTTTGGGCCCAGTTTCGGGTCAAAAGCGCGTTCACCAAATATTCGCAGGTGCGGATTTCCACGGACATGACCGGGGCCGAAGTGGCCCAGAATATCCTGGCTGCCGCCGGGATTCACGATGTGGAGGTGGCCGAGATCAACGGCTTGCTGGGGGATCATTACGACCCGACCACGAAACGGCTCTGTCTTTCGAGCGAGGTGTACCGCACCCCTTCGGTGGCGGCGGCGGGGATTGCGGCCCACGAGACGGGCCACGCCATCCAGCACGCCCGGGCGTACGCCCCGTTGCAGGCCCGCATGGCGGTGGTGCCGGTGACGCAGTTTACCTCGCAATTGCTGCCCATCATCATGTTCGGCGGCTTTTTCTTTCATCTCATTCCGGGCCAGTTGGCCATCAACCTCGCCGCGCTCTGCTACGGCGTGCTGACGGTTTTTCAATTGATCACCCTGCCGGTGGAGTTTGACGCCTCGCGCCGGGCAAAAATCATCCTGGGCCAAATGGGGATCGTCCAACCGGGCGCGGAAGCGCTGGGGGTCGATCGGGTGCTCAATGCGGCGGCACTCACTTACCTCGCCGCGTTCGTCTCTTCGCTGGGCTGGCTCCTCTACTTCCTCTCCCTTGGAAACCGCCGCAACGATTAACTTCGGCAATGTTATTGCCGGATTGCCGGGAAAACTGATAGGCAATCCCGTGATGACCGACGAACCTGCGCCGAATGACGACGCCCGGCTGGTCGCCCGCACGCAAGGGGGCGATCCGGCGGCTTTCGACGTACTCGTGGTCAAATATTCCCCGCGCCTCTACGGATTGGTCTATAACATGACCTCCAACCACGAGGACACGAACGATTTGCTCCAGGATGTCTTCGCAAAGGCTTACCGTTCCATCGGGGGGTTCCGGGGCAACTCCGCATTTTACACCTGGATTCATTCGATCGCTGTCAATATGACGATCAACTTCCTCAAAAAACGGGGTCGCCGCTTCACGTTGAGCCTGGACGACATGGACGCCGGGGTGGAGAAAGACAAAGATTTCATCGAGCTGACCTCCCCCACCAACCCGGTGCGGGAAGCCGATCTGAGCGAACTGCAAATCAGATTGAACGAGGCGATGATGAAACTGTCTTACGACCATAGAGCCGTGGTTACCATGTTTGACATTCAAGGGATGCCCCATGCCGAGATCGCCAAAATCCTTGGGATTTCGGAAGGGACCGTGCGTTCGCGGCTTTTTTACGCTCACCGGCAGTTGCAAAATTATCTGGAGGAATTCCATTAATCCTATGCCCCTCGACGACCAGACTCTTTCCACCCTTTTGCGACTCAAACGCTTTGAGCAGCCGCCTCCCGGCTATTTCGACGATTTTCTGCACGAGTTCCAAACCCGCCAGCGCATGGAGTTGCTCCGGCGCCCGGCTTGGCGCATCGCCCTGGATCGCCTGGCAACGCTCTGGAACCCCAATATCACCCTCGCCCGGTTTTCTTATGCGAGCGCCAGCTTTGCCGTTCTGTGCGTGGCCGGGGCGTTGACGTTCAATATGCTCCAGCATCCCGGCAGCAGCGTAGGCGCTTCTGCGGAGATCCTGGCCGCCAATGCCACCCGGAACACCCCCGTCATCAAACCCGCAATGCAGGTGGCTTCTGCTCCACGGGCGCGCACCATCAACGCCGCCCTTTCTCCGCAAATCCGGATTCCAGACGGCATGCTGGACGCCTCGGTCGCGCCTGTGGCGAGCGGGCAGCATCCCCGCTATATCCTCGACACGCGCCCGGTCAGTTATGAGCCGCCTTTCAGCTTCTAAATTGCTTGCGCTGGTCGCTTTTTGCGGTGCGCTGAGTGTGGCGTCTCCTGTGTTTGCCGGTCCCGTGGCGGAATCGCTTTCCAGTGAAGTCCGCGAGGTGTTTGAGCGGTGCAAAGGGGCGGTGGTCAAAATCGAGGCCACCGACAAAACCGGACAACTCTGCGGCACCGGGTTTTTTATCGATCCCAACGGGACCCTGCTTACTTCCTATTCCGTGGGAGGCGATAGCCGGGATTTTGTCGTAATCACCCCCAACAATGTGCGGACGACCGCCCATCTGCTCATTGCCGATGCGCGCGCGGGCATCGCCATGCTCAAGGCGGAGAACGTCCCGTGCGGCACCCCGTTTCTGTCACTTGCCAAACCGGGGGAACTCGCCGTGGCCACCCCGGTGGTCGCCGTCGCCTACCCGATGGACATGCCGCTGACTCCCAGTTTCGGGATGATCTCCGGGTTCGATCTTAAATATTTGGGCCGGTACTTTGCCACCACCCACATTCGTGCGAGCGTCCCGGTGCAGCGCGGCCAGGGCGGCGCGCCGCTGCTCAATATGCAGGGGGAAGTGCTTGGGGTGGTGATCAGCAGCATCGACAACGGGTCGGCCTGTTTCGCCATCCCCGCGGAGGCGGTGAAAAAGGTGCATCGCGACTATGAACGCTACGGCGCGGTGCGTCCCGGCTGGCTTGGCGTGGTCGTGCGCGCGGCGACAAACTGCGCCAACGGCTCCACGGCGGAGGTTGAACGCCTCGAGCCGGACGCTCCGGCGATCAAAGCGGGATTATTACCGGGCGACATCCTTTTAAAAATCGGCGAAATCCCCATCAAATCGCCCCAAGACGTATTGAACGCCTCGTTTTTCCTCACCGCCGGGGAGAACATCCCCGTTATCGTCTGGCGCAGCAACAAGGAACTGACTTTCCAGACCGAACCTGCGGATCGCGCCACGTGCGAGTACCGCATTCCCGGTCTCCAAGCCATCCCGACGGCATCCGCGATCAACGGCGATATTACGCTGCGCTTGAGGTAAGATCCTCTGCGCAATTCCCGCTATCTGCGGATCCGTTTTCTGGCTTTGCCTGCTCTCTGATTTCCGGGGGGCATCGCGCAAAGAAAAAAATCCGGTCCGGCTGCCCAAACCACTAGACAACCGGACCGGAAACCCCTGCCAGGAATGCTCCTGGCTCCCCTTTTTTTGTGTTACACAGCTTTATCGCCGGTTTCTTCCGTGCGGATCCGGATGGCTTCTTCAACCGTGGAGATGAAGATCTTGCCATCGCCGATCTTGCCGGTCTTGGCAGCCTTTACGACAGCGTTGGAGGCGCTTTCAACGAGGTCGTCGTTGAGCACGATCTCAATCTTGATTTTGGGAAGGAAATCGACCGTGTATTCGCTCCCGCGGTAGATTTCCGTATGGCCCTTTTGGCGTCCAAAGCCTTTGACCTCAGTTACGGTCATGCCTTCGATGCCCAGTTCGGAAAGCGCTTCTTTGACTTCCTCGAGTTTGAAGGGTTTGATGATGGCTTCAATTTTTTTCATGTGTCAGTTTTCCCTTGGGTTGAGATGGATTAAAGGATGTAGCCCTCTTCGCCGTGTTCGGAGAGATCCAGACCCACGGTCTCGACTTCCGGTGTAGGCCGCAGTGCGGTGACAAGCTTGATGGCGTAGGCGATCACCGTGGTGCCGATAACGGCGAGCGCGATGGTCAGGCCCATGGCCTTGAGTTGTTCGATCCAGAGCGTGTGTCCGACCACGTCCTTGAGGTTGGTGGCGAGGTTTGCGTTGACTTCGTGCACGGCGAGCACGCCGGTCATGAATGCGCCCAGGGTTCCGCCCACCGCATGCACGCCGAAGGTGTCGAGCGCGTCATCATATCCGAACCAGGCCTTGAGCTTGAAGACCGCGAAGAACGGGATGATGCCCGCGAGGACGCCGATGATCACGGCTCCCGTCGCATTGACGAACCCGGTCGCCGGAGTGATCACCACGAGACCCGCGACTGCACCCGAGCAGAAGCCGAGCACGCTGGCCTTGCCGCGCACCAGGTATTCCGCGAACGCCCAGGTGGCACAGGCGATCGCCGTGGCGAGCGTGGTGGTCATGAAGGCATTGGCCGCCACCCCGTCAGCAGCAACCGCGCTGCCGGCGTTGAACCCATACCAGCCGACCCACAGCATGCCGGTGCCGACCATACAGAGCACGAGGTTATGCGGAGCAAAGTTCTCTTTGCCGAACCCTTTGCGTTTGCCGAGGATCAAGCAGAGAATCAACGCGCTCCAGCCCGAGGACATATGCACCACGGTGCCGCCTGCGAAGTCGATCGCCTTGATTCCGGCCTTGGCGTTCCAGACGCCGTTCATGAAGCCGTCCACTCCCCAGACCATGTGGGCCAGCGGGAAATAGACCACGAACATCCAGGCTGTGACGAAGGCCATCACAGCCGCAAAGCGCATCCGCTCGGCGATGGCGCCGATGATCAGCGCCGGGGTGATGATGGCGAACATCATTTGATACATCGAGAAGACGTTGTGCGATACCCAGTAGGAGTAGTTTGTATTGGGAGCGGAGCCGACGCCGTTCAGGAATTTGAAGGTCAACCCGCCAAGGAACGGTGTTCCCGCATCAAATACGAGGGAGTAACCGATCGCCCACCAGAGGATCGTCACAAGCCCCGTAATGCCCAGGCATTGGGCGAGCACGGAGAGGACGTTCTTGCGGCGCACGAGCCCGCCGTAGAAGAGGGCCAGACCCGGAAGGGTCATGAAGAGCACCAACGCGGCGGAAATCATCATCCAGGCGTTATGGCCGGGACCGGAGGTGCCCACGGAAGCAGTCGTGAGGCCTTCCGGGATCGCCGGGGCGCCGTCCTTGTCCTTCGCGGTTTTCAGCGGCGTCGTGGGATCGCTATTGGTGAGGTAGGCTTCAAGCCCGGCCACACGTTGTTCAAGCGTGGGAACGGGTACGGTTTTGGTTTCTTCAGCGACACAGCGGGCGGCGGAACCGGCCACCAATGCGGCGATTGCACCGGCACACGCTATACGCGCCAGGATGGTTTTGAGTTTATACATTTTTTGTGGATGGATGGTTCAGTTTGTTACTCCCGCTGCATCTGCCGCTTTGGGCAACAGGTGCAGCTTCATCGCCGCATTTAGCAGCAGCCGTGCCAACTGCTTTTCCCCGATCCAAATCGTCCCCTTTTACTCTGGAAATAATTTTTCAGAACTGGCATTCCCCTTTTTTCCAGCCGCCGCTTGCATTGCGTAAAAAGCACCATCAGACGAGCTGATGGTGCTTTTTATCCATATCCGCAATGCTTTCTTATGAAGGACTAAATATTACAAAATATACCCTTCTTCACCGTGTTCGGCGAGATCGAGGCCGGTGTGCTCCTCTTCCGGGGTAATCCGCACGGGCATCATTCTCCGGACGGCATAGGCCACGAGGGCGGTGCCGATGGTGGCGACCAGGAAAGTCACCCCCATCGCCTTGAGTTGTTCGATCCAGAGGCCGTTGTTTACCAGTTTGGCGAGGCCGTTCGCGTGCGCAGCGGCTCCCACGAGATTGGGATTCACCGCCTTATCCGCAAGCAACCCGGTCAGGAGCATTCCGAGCGTGCCGGCGACGCCGTGCACGCCAAAGACGTCCAGCGAATCGTCGTATTTAAACCAGACTTTCAGTTTATAGACCGCAAGGAACGGAATGATCCCCCCGAGAATGCCGATCAGCATGGCCCCGGAGGCATTGACAAAACCGCACGCCGGGGTGATCGCCACCAAACCGGCGACAATCCCAGAGCAGAACCCGAGCACGCTGGCCTTGCCGCGTACGAGGTATTCCGCAAGCGCCCAGGTGCCGCTGGCCACCGCCCCGGCAAGCGTGGTCGTCAGGAAAGCGTTGGAGGCAATCCCATCGGCGGCCACTGCGCTCCCGGCGTTGAATCCATACCAGCCGACCCACAACATCCCCGCGCCGACCATACAGAACACCATGCTATGGGGCGCAAAGAGTTCCTTCCCGTAATTCATCCGCTTGCCCACGATCAAGCAGAGCACGAGCGAGCTCCATCCCGAAGCCATTTCCACCACTGTGCCGCCCGCGAAGTCGATCGCGCGAATCGCAGCGTGCGGATTCCAGACCCCGTTCATCAAACCATCCGCACCCCAAGCCATGTGCGTGATCGGAATATAAACCACAAACATCCAGAGGCCGATAAAGGTGAGGATCGCCTGAAAACGCATCCGCTCCGCCACCGCACCGACGATGAGCGCCGGGGTGATGATGGCAAACATCATCTGGAACATCGCATACACATTATGCGAGACCCACGGGGAATAAGCGCAATTGGGGACAGCCGTCACCCCGCGCAAAAAGGCATAATCAAGCCCTCCAAAAATCCGCCCCAGCACCTCCCCTCCCGGCGCGAACGCCAACGAATAGCCGACGGCCCACCAGAGGACCGTCACCAGCGTCGTCACCCCAAGACATTGCGCGAGAACGGAGAGGACATTCTTGCGGCGCACGAGCCCGCCGTAGAAAATCGCCAACCCGGGCAGCGTCATAAAAAGCACCGCTGCGGCGGAAAGCATCATCCAGGTGTTGTGACCGGGGCCGGGCACTCCCACGGCAGGGGTCGTCAAACCGACGGGCGTTTTGCCGTTGGCGTCCACCAAGGCCGCTGCGGGATCGGTATTCTGGAAATACGCCTCCATCGCCGCAAGGCGCTGCTCGACGGTTGCAGTGGGTTTGGGTTCAGCGGCGGAGGCGGGGCCGACTGACGACAACACGACAAATGCGCCTGCGCAAGCAAGGCGCGAAAGAAATTTACTCATTCGCTACGGGGTGTGGTTTGGGTGGTTTGAATTGCCGCGCATACAGGGGTTGTAGGTTGCGAGGCAGCAGAGCGCCAATAGCAACCCCTATGCCAAGCTCCAGCTTTCCCGGAGAAAGGGACCCTGCTCTCTGTAAAAAAATGCACAAAATGCCGCAAATTGAGCAGAACAGGCGCTGCAAATAACACCCATTTTTCCAGAATTTGGCTATTTATAGCCATACTCAAACAATGAGCTGAACATTTTTAGCCACTTTTTTCGTGCCTTCCTGCCTTCCAACCCTCGTTTTTTTGCGGAGATTTCTTTGCTCCTTTTGGCAAAACACTTGCCCTTCCCCTCTGCCCGTGCTCTTTCCTATAGTTGTGCGCTTGTTCTACCGAATTTTCCTGTTGCTGACGTTGGGGCTGGGAGGCTTGGTTGCACGGGCGCATGCCCAGGATTTGGTCACCCAACCCACTCCTTACACGGCGCTGCTTGATTTTGCCGCGCTGCGGCATCCCGCCGGGATCAAGCCCTCGCTGCCGATCTGGCTGGAGTCCGTCCAAATCGTCCCGCCCAATACGGTGGCTGAAACGGTCGCTCAAGGCTTGCCGGAAGAGAAATTGCCGCCGCACACGGTCTTCCGCATTCGACTGCGGCCGATGCCCGGCCTGAACGACCTCCTCTTGCTGCGGCTTTTTTTCGATGATCGGGCGGACGCGCATCCCACTGTCACCGCTTGGTCGGAGATCGGCGAACGCCGGTTCGCCTCGCAACCGTTGGGGGCGGGACTCGGGCTGCCCGCCTCGGAATCGCTTTCCATCCCGACCCAAGGCGTGGATTACCTCGAGATTGACGTGCCCGGCGATGGCATGAATCTGCGCAAAGCGCTGGTTGCGACGCTGAAAAAAACCGTCGCCACCGCCGCGCTGGACTTCGCTCCCGCCGCGCCTGAAACAGAGACTCCCCCACCGGTGGTGGATCCGTTTGGCGCAATGCCGTCGCAGCCTGTACAGGGAAACGACTCGTTTCTGTTTGGCCGCGTGCGTGCCACCCTCGAACCGGGCGTGATCAAACTCGCCCCGCCGGTGGCCGCTGAAACGGGCACCTCCAACCCGAATGGCGACGCTCCGCAAACGGCCATTTCCTTTGAGTTCAACCTCGACTCTGCGCCCCTCCTGGCTTTCGTGGCGTTGGAGATCCTGGGTGCCGACCCAGTCGCCGGGGTGCAGGTTTGGGTAAACGAACAGGCACTGGGGCCCATCGCCCCTCAATTTCCTGATCTCGCCGATCCGGCCTACACCGGCTTGGTCCGCCCGCTGGAGCCGATGCGCTTCCATTATGCGGGGTGGTTGCGTGCCCAATTGATCCTGCCCGGCTCTGTGTTGCGGGTGGGAACCAACACGCTCACGCTGCAACTTCCCGCCGATGCCGCTCCGGTGGCGATTCGGGCCATTGAGTTGCAACTCAAGCACAACTGGCGAATACTGGACTACACTTTAGCTCCGTAATATGAAACAGCCCAACGCACCGTCCTCCCTGCACCGAACCCTGCGCCTCCAAGGCGGCTTCACCCTGCTGGAGATCATGTTGGTGGTGGTGATCATCTCTCTGCTGCTGGGCGCGGCGATCTACAATATGGGCGGCAATGTCGAAAGCGCCCGCAAAGTCCGGGTCCAGGCAGACATCTCCTCGATCAAGACCCAACTGAAACTCTATAACGGGCTCAACGGATTCTACCCCACCACGCAGCAGGGGCTCAAAGCGCTCGTCACACAGCCCACCTCGGATCCTCGTCCCAGGCACTGGAACCAAAGCTTCGAGCAAGTGCCCCTGGACCCGTGGGGCAAGGAATACCAATACCTCGTTCCCGGCAAGCACAACCCCAACAGCTTTGATCTCTTTTCCTCCGGCCCTGACCTTCAGGCAGGCACCGCCGACGACCTCGGCAATTGGGAAGCCGAAGAACCCAAGAACTAAACGCGATCGTGGAGGCCAACCACCCCGGCGTGGCTGGCGCAGTGAGCGCAACAGTACACCTCCTGGCCGGACTGCACACCGTGGCCGATCACCTTGCAGCCACAATGGGCACATTCAGGCGCAAGCGCGTGGATGGCGCACTCAAAGCTGTCATAATGATGGGCATCCCCCTCCACAATGACCTCGATCGTCTTGTCGTAATCGTTGCCGCAGACTTCGCATTTCATACTCCCTATTCGCCCTGCCTTGCCCCACCGGGTGCACCCGCCGCGTTGTGGGTCTTTCCCCGAGAAATTCCAGCTATTCGCCAGGCGGCTTCTCCGCGTCACCTCCGGCGAGGATTTCCGCCTGGGCGGCACACAAGCAGCCGCCAAAAATAATCATGGAGCCGGAAAGATAAATCCACATCAGCACGCCCACCACATTTCCGAGCGTGCCGTAGAGGGCGTTGAATTTGGCGAAATGAGTGGCATAAAAAACGAAGCCTTTGATGAGCAACTGCAAAAGCAGCGTCACCAGCAGGGCCGCCACCCAGACTTCCTTGAAGAGCGTCTTACGCCGGGGGGCGTATTTGTAGAACATCACCAGTCCATAAAAGAGTACCATCCAGGGTAGGGTCAGGCGGGTGATCCGAAACGAGTATTTGAGCACTTCGCGTCCCACCATTTCGTGCCCGGCCCAATAAGCCTCAATGCCCTGCATCACCACTGGAGCCACCACGCCGAGCAGGAGCGTGCTGCTGAGGATCGCGACCATGCCCAAATTGGCCAACGGCAGATGCCACCAGGCGTATTCCTTGGTGCCCCAAGCCCGGTTGACGCCATGCACCAGCGCTTGGAAAAACCGGAGCGAGCTCCACCCCAACGCCAGCAATGCCAGCACCCCGGACTGCACGCGGGTTTTAAGCACTCCGCTAACGGTCTCTTGCACAACGTTCTGTTGGTGAGGGCCCACCGGGATATAGGTATTCACAAACCCGAGCACCTGGTTGGCAACAATCTCCTTGTTGCCCATGATCATTGTTCCGACATAAATCAGGAGCAGAAGCAGCGGGAAAAGGGCAAAAAAGGCGTAATAGCCGAACGAAGCCGCACGCAATTCACCGTCGGTTTCATTGTACTTCGTAATCGTCCGCACTAAAATTTTCCAGACACAAACGCTCACCTCCCGCATTTTGGTCCAGAGACTCTTGACGCTCATTTTTAGCGATTATAAGAGCCCTTTTTGGACGTGGCGAGAGGATTTGCTTCGGGAAAAACCTACATTTTGAGGGTCCGAAAGGTCGCATGGGCAGGAGAGCGCCGGTCCAGCAGCACGGCTTCGAGTGTTCCGGCGCGAAGTTGTTCCTGGCGATGGGCGGCAATCTCCTCCTGGGAAGGAATCTCCCCTTCATCCCGCGCCAGCGTCAGGTGCCCCACGGCCCAGCTATCCAATGCGAGCGGAAGCGCCTCGGCACTGGTGAGATGGGCGTATTTCTTTCCACTCAAAAATTGCGTCATCATTTTGGAGGAGTGCTCTTTGCCCGAGATCGTCGCAAACCGTTCAGGAGCCGCCGTCCCGCTGTTGGTGTGAAAGGAGCCGTCGTAGTCGAGTCGCAGCAAAAGATCCGGCTCGCCGTTGCGCCCCAGCTCCGCAAAGAGCATCCGGGCCAGAAAGGGCGGACCGTAGATTTGTTCAAACGCATTCTTGAGCACCGGGCTCAACGAATAGGCGGCCATCCGCCGCAACGAAACGTCGTTGGCCGAGCGGCTGAACCCTTCGGCGCTGGCCACTTCGATGGCGCTCATGCGCAGCCGCTCGATATCGCCGGGGTGCCCGATCCCCCCCATGGCGATCCGGTCGTAAATCTCAAACAGCTTTTGCTGATGACGGCTCACCGTGACAAAGAGCACCCCGTCCGCGCAACTCAAAGCGGCGATGGGGCTCCCTGCGGCAAGCTGGTTTTCAATGTATTCGCGGCGGTTGGCGATCGCCTCGACCCAGCGGTATGGTTCTTCGGTCATTCGATTTCGACGAGGGTTAGGGCGTTTTTAGGGAGCGATTGGAGATCGCGTTGATAGGCTTTGACCAGCAGCGCTTCGGGCAGCGTGGAGATGCCGGATGGGTTGACGATTTTCACGAGCGGATAGACCCGCCCGTGGCGGTCCACCCCGCCGGTGGCCGTGTCGTTCTCGGCCGCCGTGTCGAGCGCCCGCAATGCCAGGAGCACCGCCTCCTCCTCGTTCATTTTCGCCAAGGGACGCGGCCCATAGGCGTTGGCGTATTGGAGCACCGCGCGCACCGAGGGGGAGCCTGAGCCGGAAGCCGCGAAATCCGCCACCTCGAAATTCGCCCCCATCACATCATAGAAATAGAGCCGCGGCAGGGCTTCCTCGAGATCATAGGCGGCAAAAAGCGGAACCACGACCCCGACCCCCTGCATGGCCATGCCGAGATTTTCGCGCAACAGTTTGGAAAGCGCGCGCACCTTCCCGTCCATGCTCAATTCCTGAAGCTGGCTGCGGCGGTAAAACTGAAACGAATGCTCGAGCGTGCGCGCCATCTCCCAGGCCGTGGCAGGCACTCCCGCGATGGCCATCAGGGAATGGCGGTCGATCTCCAGCACTTTGTCGGCCCGGTCGTACACCACGAGGTTTCCCGCCGTCGCCCGGCGGTCGCCCGCGACGAGCACGCCGCCGCAGAATTTGAAGGCAAGAATGGTCGTCGCCTGGGTACGGAGTCCCGCCAGCAGCGGATCCTGCGCCAACGCCGTCGGCGGGGCCGCGATTTGGGTGGGTTCCGGGAGCGCCCCGTGGCGGCGCAGCACTTCCGTGAAATCAGGCATGGCCGCGCAGGCCGCTCCGGCATTTCGCAAGGGACCGGTTTCCATAAATTATTCTCCCGTGCGCTGGCGATAGCGCTTGGATTGTTCCGGGTCCACCCGGCGCATCCGCTTAAGCAGGTCTTTGGTGTCGGGTTTTGAGACATCGGGAGATCGGGGTCCCCCGCTGTCCCCTTCTTTGGGCCCCCAAGGAGCGGGGGCGACTGGGCGTTGCGTCCTCTCTGGCATAAGTCACATCGGGTTTAAAAGTCCACATTGCAAGGCTTGCCTTCGCTGCTCAGGCGTGAGAAAAGTAGAGCCATGCACCGTTGGTTTCGTTTCTGCGCCGGGATCGCGCTTATGGCTTTGACTCAAAGCTCCATGGCGCAGTCCACTCCTCCGAACGCCTCTGGAAAAGCCGGAGCGGGCGATGATGTCCCCATCTCCAAACACCAGCTCAAGGCCAGCCCCACCCAGATCCTCCAACACAATCTCGAAGCCCAGGGCAAGCAACTCGATCAAGTCGGGGGCTTGATCGAGGCACAGACCAAGCAGATCGAGGAACTCACCAAGCGGGCGGAGTTACAGACCAAGCAAATCGAGACGCTCAACGCGGATGTAAACCGCCTCACGGCCGTCCTCCTGGCGCGCAATGCCGAGAATGCCGCGCCCGCCGTTACCCCCTCTGTTGCACCCTCTCATGCCGCTGCCGCTCCGGCAGCGAGCGAACCGACGCCTGTAATAAAGGCGGAAGCGGCTCCTGCCGAGCCCACGCCCCAACCTCTCGCTCCCGATGGTTCCCCCACCCACGTTATCAAGCGCGGCGAAAACCTGATTTCCGTCGCCCGCCAGCACGGCACAACGGTTTCCGAATTGCTTAAGCTCAACAAGATCGAGGACGAGCGGAAGCTGCAAATCGGCCAGACGCTTCTTCTTCCGAAGCCGGCCGCACAAAAACCAGACAGCCAATAGCACAATGGACGATTCACCCAAATGGTTTCTCATGAAGCAAGCCGACCAGGCGGTGCTCGGGCCGGTGTCGCTCAGCCAGCTCCGAAAATGGGCGGGAGATGCCTGTGTCTCCCCGCTGGACAAGGTGTCCTGCGACAAAATCAATTGGATGAAAGCTCCGATGCTCCCTGAATTGGGAATGGATTACCTTCTGGAGGTCGAACCGGGGTTGTATTATGGCCCGACCACGATCGGGGCCATCCGTGAATTTTTGACCAACGGCGAAATCTCCTTGGAAAACCCGATCATCAACTGCCATACGGCCGAGGAGAAGCCGCTGCGGGAATATCCCCAGCTCTTCCAATCCCAGGAAAGCCCCGATTCGCCGATCATTCGCATCAGCGCCCGCGAGAATCTGCAAGCCCGCATCCGCGAACTCGAGGAAAACCTTTTGCAGGAGCGCCTCCTGCGCAAAACCGCCGAAGAACTGCGCTCGAGAGCCGAAACGCGCGTGATGGAACTCGAAGAACTTCTCGGAATCGAGGACTGACCATCCCCTCCCTTCTCCATTCCTTTTTTTTGTGATGTTTTCTTTTGTCCTCATTTTATTCTTCTCCTGCATGGCAGCATTCGCCTCTGCCGCGCCTGCACCGCTGACCGCAAAGGAGCTCGCTTCGGTTGCGAAGGTCGAATCGGTATCGATCCCCATTCCCGCCGAAGCGATGGCCGCCTTGAGCAAAGTCGCCAAGCCGAACTGGCAATCACGCTATCGTCCGCCCATCCCCACCACCTTTTCCAGCCGGGCGCAGATTGCCTTGAACATCGGCGGACTGATTGCCGACGGCTATATCGCGGTGGAAGCCGAGGATGCCCAGCAAGTCAAAAACACCGGCAAGGACATCATCGCCCTCGCCAAATGCCTTGCCGTGAGCGAAAGCGTCATCGCACGCGGCAACAGCATCTTTGAATTTGCCGAGCGCAACGAGTGGAACACGCTCAAGGAAGAACTCGAAGCGACTCAAAACGAGGTCAAACTCTCTCTTGAGCAACAACACGACGCGGACCTTGTCTGCCTGGTCACCCTTGGAGCGTGGATTCGCGGCACGGAAATCCTGAGCGGCTGGATTGCCGATAACTACACCCCCGCCGCCGCCAAACTGCTGCGCCAACCCGAGATCATCGCCCTCATGCGCGCCAAGCTCGAGGCGCTGCCGCCCAAGGTGAAGGAAAATCCGCTCGTAGGCATTCTGATCGCCGGACTGCCCGAACTGGAAACTCTTGTCTCTTTTTCCAGCGACAAAATCCCCACTCAGAACGATGTTAAAGCGGTGAAGGAAGTCTCCAGCCGGCTCATGAAGAGCATCTCCACCAAACCCAGCGCCAAATGAATTCGGTACACGGAAAACTGACATCAGGAAATCAGGAAACCAGGCAGCGGAAACCCGTGTCGATGCGCGTTCTGGGATTGCTTTGTCTTTTTGCCACAGCCTTGGTTTTGCATGCCGCTCCAGAAGGCCCCACCGATGCCGAGGTGAAGGCGCGCGCCAGCGCTTTGGAACTCGCCGGAGCCTTCTCCAATGACGGGTTCAAGAGCCGCGACGGACACACGTTCGGAAAGATCGCCCCGAAAGAGGCGAAATTCATCCAGGTCAATCTCTATTCCGGGAACCAATACTGGTTCATCGCCGCCGCCAGCGGCCCGGCCAAACGCATCGCCGTTGCCGTCTTTGACGAAAAGGGAAAATTCGTTCCGACCGAGCTGTACGAAAACGGCGCCCAAGCGGCAGCGGGATTTGCTCCGCAGGCCAGCGGCCCTTACATTGTTCGCATCGAAGAACTCAGCGGAGAACCCGCCACTTACTGCCTGCTTTACAGCTATAAATAAAAGGGGAAACCGCAATGGAAAGCGCCACCAAGACCACCGAAAAAATCAACGGCCCGAGAGTCAAACAATACTCGGTTTTCCTGCCCAACAAAGTGGGCGCGCTCTCTGAAATCGTCAAATTGCTCCAGGAACGCAATATCATCGTCCTGGCGCTGGATGTTCAGGACTCGGCGGATTGTGCCATCGTCCGGATCGTCGTCAGCGACCCGGAGCAGGCGCAGGAACTCTTTGAATTGCACGACATCCCTTTTGCCGCGAGCAACATCGTCGTGGTGGAACTGCGCGGAGGGGCCAACGAACTTCCGCATCTCCTTTCCGCATTGCTCATGGCGGAAGTCAATATCCACAGTTGCTACGGGCTTTTGACCCGGCCGCGCGGGAACACCGCCATTGCCCTGCATGTGGAGGACAACGATTGCGCCGTGGCCGTCCTCAGCAGCCACAGTTTCCGGGTCATGAGCCAGATGGATATTTCGCGCTAGGTGCGCATGCCTCCTACCGCTCGCGGAATGTGATGCGGGCTTTGGTGAGGTCGTAGGGCGAAAGCTCCACCGTCACCTTGTCTCCGGGCACAATGCGAATGAAGTTCTTGCGCATCTTGCCGGAGATATGCGCAAGCACTTCGGAGCCGTTGGGAAGTTTTACGCGGAACATGGTCCCAGGCAAAACATCCACCACGGTGCCGTCCGTTTGGATTCCCTCTTCTTTGGGCATGAAACCAGATGATGCCGCGCAAAAATCGGGTTTTCAACAGAAAAATGGGCTACACAAACCGCAGCGGCATACTGCCCGTCGGCAGAAGCGCGTGTTTGCAAAGCAGTGTGCGAAACCGCTTGATCCCCTCTTTTTCGGCGGCACCGAGATCGAACCGGATCGATTCGGTGAGATACCGGAGGGCAAAGGAGGCGTGGTGTTCGCGGTGCCGGGCGACAATCTCGGGGATTTGCGTCCTGCCTTGACGCGCGATCTCGCGGAACGCCGCCGCCACCCGTTCGGGATTGGGGACCTCGGGCCGGATCAGCCAAACGGCAAACACAAAGGGCAACCCGGTTCGCCGGGTCCATTCCTCGCCGAGATCGAGCACTTCATATTGATCCCCGTGCAGATCGCGGAAGGCGATGGCTTGGTTGCCGATCAACACGCGAGCGGCTCCCGGCGGAGGAGGTTCCGGGAGGTACTCAGGAACCGACGCGCCCCATTCGGCAAAGAACAATTTGCAGAGGTGGACCGAAGTGCGCGAAGCCGGGTCGAGGGTCACTTGCCGGATCGCGGAAAGCGCCCCTTGGTAGGCCAGAATCACGCTCCAGACCGGCCCCAGCGAGGAGATCGACACGCCCTCGACGGTCCGGTAGCCCGGCAATCTCAAAGCCTCAAATACCGGGACCAACGCCACATCCAGTTCGCCGCGCTCCAGCGCCGCCGCCAATACGGCTGGGTGATCCAGGACCACCGGGCCGTCATACGGATCAATCAGCGGCCGGGAATTCAAGTAGCGCACGCAACCGACGCGCAATCCGTTCAGCGCCTCAAATCCGTTCATAATGGCTGTTGCGTTGCAGCGGTTCGCGGCCTGCTTCCCGGATCACCCGTTCCAGCGCCGCCACCGTCTGCTCCTGTGGGGTCTCTGCCCCCGCCATATGGAAAATTTTCTCTTCCATGATGGTCCCATGCAGGTCGTCCACGCCGAAATTCAGCGCCACCTGGGCCAATGGCAATCCCATGCTGATCCAATAGGCCGTGATGTGTGGGATATTATCGAGGTAAATGCGGGAGACCGCCAGGTTGCGCAATTCCTCCAATCCGCCCGCCCGTCGGATGTGGGCCAGTTCGGTTGCGTCGGGCGTAAACGCGAATGGAATAAACCCGGTGAACCCGCCGGTTTCGTCCTGCAACTCCCGCAACCGTCGCAGGTGGTCCACCCTTTGCTCCAGCGTTTCGATATGCGCGAAGAGCATCGTGCAGGTCGAGCGCCCCCCCATTTGGTGCCAGATACGATGGACTTCCGCCCATTCCTGGGCGCTCTCTTTTCCCCGGCAAAGTTGATCCCGAACCTCGGCATCGAAAATTTCCGCGCCCCCGCCGGTCAGCGAATCCAAGCCGGCTTCACGCAAAAGCGCCAGTGTATCCGGGATGGAGCGTTTGAAAATCCGCTCCGCCAAATGCCGGATCTCGACAGCGGTGAAACATTTCAAATGCAACGCGGGATCGAGCGCCTTGAGCGATCGCAACAGTTCCAGGTACCAATCCGCCGGCAAAGTCGGGTGCAACCCGCCCACCATGTGCATCTCGGTAATCCCCTTCCCCAGCGCCTCGCGCACGGTTTCGACGATTTCTGCAATCCCCAGCTCAAACGCATGGGGATCGCGCCGGTTCGCCCGGAAGGCGCAAAACTGGCATTTGAGGATGCATACGTTGGAGTAATTGATGTAGCGGTTGAGGAGATAGGTCGCCACGTTCCCGTTTTTGCGTTCCCGGACGAGGTTGGCCATCGCCCCGAGCGCGTGGAGATCGCGGCTGTGATAAAGCGCCAGCGCGTCGGCTTCGGAAATCCGCCCCCCGGCAGCCACTTTGTCGTAGATCGGGAGCAGGGCGTCGGAAAGGAGCGAGCGTTTCATGGGCAATGTCGTTCAAGCTAGAGAAGAAACCGCTGCGGCGCAAGGATGGACGGGAAACCCGCTTCCATTCCGATTTCTTCTCGTTCCCAAATGGAGTTTGGGAACGAGGAAAGGAAGCAATGAGAACGAGGCCTTATTCCCAAATCCACCGCTTGCAATCCCTCTTTAAGGGCGGCAATATTGAGCGCTTATGTCCGAGACCGCCCCTGTTTCCAAGATCGTCATCCTCGACTTCGGGTCGCAATACACCCAGGTCATTGCCCGGCGCGTCCGGGAATGCCAGGTTTATTCCCAGATCGTGAAGTTCGACACGCCCGCGACTGAAATCGCGAAACTCTGCGCGCGCGGGATCATCCTCTCCGGCGGCCCGAGCAGTGTCTATTCCGGCAACGCCCCGCAAATTGATCCGGCGGTGTTTGAACTCGGCGTTCCCGTCCTCGGCATCTGCTACGGCCTGCAATTGATGGGCTTCCATCTCGGCGGCAAAGTGGAACACTCGGACCGGCGCGAATACGGCGCGGGCCTCGTGCATCTCACCGACGAAACCGGCAAGCGCACCGATACGTGCGGCTTGTTTGCGGGGCTCCCCGACAGCCTCGACGTCTGGAACAGCCACGGAGATAAGCTCACCAAATTGCCCACCGGTTTCCATGCTGTCGGCCACACCGACAACTCCCCTTTCGCGGCGATTGAAAACCCGGCCAAGCGGTTTTTCGGGTTGCAGTTTCACCCCGAGGTGGCCCACACCCCCCGCGGCAAGGAATTGATCCAGAATTTCGTCTATCAGATCTGCGGCTGCAAAATGGATTGGACGATGGGTAGCTTCATCGACCAGACCTGCGAGGAAATCCGCCAGAAAGTCGGCAAAGACCACGTGGTGCTCGGCCTCAGCGGCGGCGTCGATTCCTCCGTGGCGGCGGCTTTGCTGCACAAAGCCATCGGCGATCAACTCACCTGCGTTTTTGTCAACAACGGCCTCCTGCGCGCCAACGAAGCCGAGTCCGTCCAACGTCTCTACGGCGACAATTTCCAGATTAACCTCAAATACGTGGACGCCACCGAGCGCTTTCTCACCAAACTTGAGGGGGTGACCGATCCCGAGACCAAGCGCAAAATCATCGGCGGGGAGTTCATCCGGGTGTTTGAAACCGCCGTGCGCGAGTTGACCACTTCGGATCAAAACTTCAAATACCTCGCGCAAGGGACCCTCTATCCGGACGTGATTGAAAGCGTCTCGATTTCGGGCAATCCCGCCGCGCTCATCAAAAGCCACCACAACGTCGGCGGTCTCCCGGACGATCTGAAATTTGACCTGATCGAGCCCCTTCGCCAACTTTTCAAAGACGAAGTCCGGCAAGTCGGGCTGCAACTCGGGCTTCCCAAGGAAGTGGTCCATCGCCAACCGTTCCCCGGGCCCGGCCTGGCGGTGCGCATCGTGGGCGAGATCACCGAAGAGCGCTTGCGCATCCTGCGCGACGCCGACGCCATCGTGGTAAGCGAAATGAAAGCCAGCGAGTGGTATTACCGTGTATGGCAATCGTTCGCGGTGCTGCTTCCCGTCCGTTCGGTGGGAGTCATGGGCGACGAGCGCACCTATGACAACACCATTGCCCTGCGCATCGTGGAAAGCCAGGACGGCATGACGGCCGATTGGGTCCGCCTCCCCTACGATATCCTGGGCAGAATTTCCTCGCGGATCATCAATGAGGTCAAGGGGGTCAACCGCGTCTGCTACGACATTTCCAGCAAGCCGCCGAGCACCATTGAGTGGGAATAGACGGCCCTGGAAGTTTCTTGGCCCTGCCTCTCGCCCTGAATGGGCGGGAGTAAACCAGCCCGGCCCCGCTCATTCAACTGCTGAGTCTGAGCAGAGCATCGGCCCGCTCGGGACGACACGGACGCGATCCCTCTCTTTTTTCCTGATTTCCTGAATTCCTGATCAATTCCCTGCGTTTGTCCTGATTTCCCCCCTTGCGAGCGGAATTTAATGGGTTAATCTCCGGGCGTCATGCCCCATTACGTCCGGCTTTTTCTCATCCTGCTCGTTTTGCAGCTCCCGGCTCGCGCCATCTCCATTGTCGAGGTCCGCAAAAGCCTGGTCCACATTTCCACCACCGCCCAAGAACCGAATTACCGCGTTCCCTGGAATGCAGGGGCCAGCCAAAGCGGCAGCGGGACGGGATTCATTATCGGGAGCAACCGGATACTGACCAACGCCCATGTGGTCGCCAATGCCCGGTTTATCTCCGTGGAACGCGAGAACGACCCGAAGCATTACATCGCCAAAGTCCGGCATGTCGCCCACGACTGCGATCTGGCCGTGTTGGAAATCGCGGACCCGAGATTTTTCGAGGGAACCGTGGGGCTCTCTTTCACGAACCAGATTCCGCAAATCGAATCGTCGGTATCCGTGTACGGCTACCCGATTGGCGGGGATCGGCTCTCCGTAACCACCGGGGTCGTCTCGCGCATCGCCTTCCACGTCTATGCGCACACCGGGGCAGACAGCCACCTCACGATCCAGACGAGCGCCCCGATTAATCCCGGCAACAGTGGCGGCCCGGTATTGCAGGACGGCAAGGTGATCGGCGTAGCCTTCCAAGGGTTCAACGGCGACGTGGCGCAAAACGTCGGCTACATGATCCCCGTGCCGGTGGTGCAACGCTTTTTGAAGGACATTGAGGACGGGCATTACGACCATTACATGGACCTGTGCATCTCCACCTTCCCGCTGCTCAACCCCGCGCAAAGAAAAGCGCTCGGGCTGGAAGACGATGCGCGCGGAGTGCTTGTGGGCAAGGTCGTGACCGGGGGCGCATGTGACGGGGCACTCAAAGTGGGTGATGTAATCCTGAGCATCGACGGGCATCCCGTGCAGAGCGACGGATACGTGGAGCTGGACGGCGAACGGGTCGAAATGCCTGAAGTGGTGGAGCGCAAATTCAAGGGCGACACCGTGGCGTTCCACTCCGGCCCCGGTATCTTCTCTTCGGCGGGCTGCTCTTCCAGCCGATTTCCCGCAATTTCCTCCAGGAAAACCAGATCGACAACCTGCGCGTGCGGTTCATTTATAATTCGTTCATCTCCGATGAGTTTTATAAAGAGCGCCCGGAAGTGATCGTTTTAAGCGGCGTCTTGCCCGACCCGGTGAACACTTATGTGAGCGGCTTCCGGGGGGCCATCGTCGATGAAATCAACGGGGTCAAAATCAAAAACCTGGAAGAGATGGCCAAAGCCTTTGCCCAACCGGCGGAGCAATACGTCATCCAAATGATGGGCGAAGGTCGCCCCCTCGTCATGGAACGTGCCGGGGTCGAAGCCGCGCGCGAGCGGATTAAGGCCCGCTACAATGTCCGCAATGAACAAAATCTCAGCGAATAATATGACTTTCCGCCTCTTGCTTTGCGCTCTTTTGAGCACCTGCGGTGTGGTACTCGCCAAAGAAGCCGCTCCCCACGCCACCATTCCGGCCCTCGGCAAACCGATCTCGGTGGTGCGCGTCAACGTGACCAACCAGCCCTACGATTTCCTGCGCCCGTGGAGCAAGCGTCCCCCGTTCCAGCGCCGTGCCGTGGGAGCCGTGCTGCCCGGCTCGCGCGTGCTGACTACCGCCGAACAAGTGGCCGACGCGACCTATCTCGAAATGGAAAAACCCGACAGCGGCGAGAAATGCCCCGCCACGGTGGAGGTGGTGGATTACGATTGCAACCTGGCGCTCGTCAAACCGTCGGAAGCCGATTTCCTCAAGCCCTTCAAACCGCTCGCCCTCGCCGAGCCCGGCGTGGGGGACGACCTCGCCATTTGGCAGTTGGAAAACAACGGCACGCTGCTCAACACCCGCGCGCTGCTCACCACGGTGGAAGTGGGCTCTTACCCGATCGGCGACGCCCCGTTTCTGCTCTACCGGCTGACCTCTTCCTTGCAACAACGCGACAGCGGCTTCACCTCGCCGGTCGTCAAGAACGGCGCGCTCGCGGGGATGCTGCTCCGTTTCGATTCGCGCAGCCAGACCGCCGATGCCATTCCCGCTCCGGTGATCCGCCATTTTTTGAAAGCGGCCGAATCCAAGAACGGCTATATCGGCTTTCCGCGCGCCGGCATGGGTTGGGCTTCGCTGCGCGATCCGCAGTTGCGCCGTTACGCGGGACTCACCAACGGCATTGGAGGCGTCTATATCACGCGACTTGATCCCGCGGGGGCTGCTGCCAAAGCGGGCATCCGCGCAGGGGATGTGCTCCTGTCCATCGGAAACACCGGGGTGGATCGCGATGGAAATTATATCGATCCGAACTACGGCAAAGTCTCCGTGTCGCATCTGCTTTCATGCGAACACTTTACCGGCGAGAAACTGCCCTTCAAATTGATGCGGCAAGGCAAGGAATTCACCTGCGAAGTCACCCTCACCCACCCCGATCCGTCGGCGTCGCTCATTGAGCCGTACAGCATCGACAAAGCCCCGCGCTACTACATCCTGGGCGGCGTTGTCTTTCAGGAGCTCTCGCGGCAATTCCTCAAGGAATGGGGGCCGGAATGGACCCGCAAAGCGCCCGAGCGGTTCCTTTATTATGATACTTATCAGCAGGAGCTTTTCAAAAACGATCCGCGTGAGCGCATCGTGATCCTGAGCAACGTGCTCCCCTCCCCTTGCACGGTGGGTTATGAGGAGCTGAACTGCCTCGTGGTGACCCAAGTCAACGGAGTGGCCCTGAAGAGCCTTGCCGATATTGAGGGCGCGCTGGCAAAGCCGATCAATGGGTTTCATCACATCCAGGTGGAGGGAAGCCCGGGCGAAATCGTGCTCGATCCAGCGGAAGTCTCTGAAATTGAGCCCGCGCTGATCCGCAACTACAACCTTCCCGGGATTAAAAGACTGTAGCGGCGGGCGGAAACGTGGCGCGCGCCATTCATCGCGTCCGGAGGTCGCGAGCCGCCTTCGCCAAGGTGGATCGACCGCTCCGCGGGCGATTTCGGGACGAAGTGTTGTGACAAATATCTCAAATCGCATCCCCTTCGATCCCAAGGAACGAACCCGGAGGGTTCAGGGATAACGGAACCTTCACCAGTGAACCCGGAGGGTTCAGGGATATTAGCCGGGGGTTGAGCGAAGCGACACCCCCGGATTCCACCCCACCAACGCCTCACCCCGGCAGGGGTGGCAGAATGCAAAAGCGATGGCCGCACCGCTCATCGCGCCCGGAGGTCGCGATCCACCTTAATACACCTGCTGGCCCGGC
>JAPLTE010000012.1 GCA_026398235.1 Verrucomicrobiota bacterium | reverse complement strand
TTTTCCCACATGCCGACAATGTCCTTCTTCGGGCCGACATTTACCGAATTCCACGGCTGGTACTTGGAGTCATAGCAGTCGAAACCGTCGTGGTGGTTTGCGAGGGCCACAAAATATTTCGCCCCGGCGCGTTTGTAGAGTCCGATCAGTTTCTCCGGATCAAACTCCTCCGCCTTCCACAGGTTGCAGATATCCTTGTACCCGAATTGGGACGGATGCCCGTAGTGTTCGACATGGTATTTATAAGCCCCGGTTTCCTGGCGGTACATGCGCTTGGCATACCAGTCCCCCTGTTCGGGCACGCACTGTGGACTCCAGTGCGCCCAAATGCCTAACTTCGCATCGCGAAACCAGTCGGGGCACTGGTACTGTTGCAATGATTCCCAGCTTGGCTTGAACTGGCCTTCCAGCATCTTCTCGCCGGATACCTCATCCGCCGCGAAGGAAGCGGGAAGGAACATGCAAAATGCGGCGGTTACTGATAGGATACAGGTTTTGATATGGAGTGTTTTCATATTACGCAGCGATGCCATTACTTTGTTCCTTGTTTTCTTTTTCATTACTTATCCTTTAAAGGGACTGTTATCATCTCACTCTTCGGTTCCGATCCGGCAAGGTCGAGTCCCTTGATTTTTAAAGCCCAGGCGTGCTCGCAGGGTTTCCGGGAAGGCAGGGTGACAACGAGCCCGTTCTCTTCGCGGCTGTAGGTCAGCTTGGCATCCGACCCGAGCAGCTGGACGCTGGATATATCGCCTTTGATACCGGTCTGCTTCTTACCGAGGGTCTTGATGGTCAGTTTTCCGGTTTCTGGCCAGGCAAGGGCGATTGCGTAGAGGGTATCGCCCTTCGTAGTGAAGCGGATGTCCTCGGACGTGTAAACCTGTGGTTTGCGTTCATTGTAGGTTAAGTTGCCGCCCATAGGTGACTCGAAGCCTTCCCCGAATACTTTCCAGGGGCGCGTTCCAAAAATGGCTTCACTGTTCGGTTCCATCCATTTGGCGATGCCCTCGAGGCAGGCGACTTCATCACTGTCAATCGTGCCGTTGCCCTTGACAGGGACGTTCAGGAGGAGATTGCCGTTCTTGCTGACGATATCCACGAGGAGATGAACAACGGTTGTTGGTGTTTTGTAGTCGTGTTCTTTGTACAGGCGCGCCAAGTAGTGCCAGCCGCCGATGCAGGTATCGGTCTGCCACGGCTCGGGCAGGATGCCTTCTGATTTACCTCGCTCGATGTCCATGATGAGGCATTTTCGCCGATCTTCGGTCAGTGCCTTGGTATTCATCACGGCTTCGTTTTTGCCATTGTGCCACCGCATGCTGGAATTGTAGTAGTGCGCGGCAATCCCCAAACCGACATCGGTGCTGAGCGGCAACCCACCGCAGTCGAAATACAGAAGGTCGGGCTTGTATTTGTTGACGAGGTCCAGAGTCCGGTTGAAGAATTTGTCACGGTACGCCTTGTCTGGTTTCTCGCCCGGCTTGTGGTTCTGCACGTAAAGGTCCTGGGGATCCAGGCCCTCCCACCACTGTCCCTTGCCGTCGGCCTTGGTCAGCTTTCCGTCGTAGGGCACTCCCGCCATAGGTCCGGTTTTATCAGAACCCTGCGCGACCTCGAACCAGCTCCACGTGGGCATTGTATGAACAGTGACTCCGAAGCGCATTTTCCCACATGCCGACAATGTCCTTCTTCGGGCCGACATTTACCGAATTCCACGGCTGGTACTTGGAGTCATAGCAGTCGAAACCGTCGTGGTGGTTTGCGAGGGCCACAAAATATTTTGCCCCGGCGCGTTTGTAGAGGCCGATCAGTTTCTCCGGATCAAACTCCTCCGCCTTCCACAGGTTACAGATATCCTTGTACCCAACCTTTGATGGATGCCCGTAGTTTTCGACATGGTATTTGTAAGCCGCGTTGTCTTGGCGGTACATGCGCTTGGCATACCAGTCCCCCTGTTCGGGCACGCACTGTGGACTCCAGTGCGCCCAAATGCCTAACTTCGCATCGCGAAACCAGTCGGGGCACTTATACTGTTTCAATGATTCCCAGCTTGGCTTGAACTGGCCTTCCAGCATCTTCTCGCCCGATGGCTCGTCCGCCGCGAATGCGGAATGCGAAATTAAAACCAGAGCTAATCCCAGTATTTTCTTGATCTTCATGCTATCCTTTTTGTTCTTTTTTGTTCTTTTTCAAAATCTGCCAAAGGTGTCCATCATCGGACGGTCTTTGGTATGCGTTTGCCTTGCTCGCTCTTCGTGGCCAAGTAAATTGCTCGTTGCTTCAGAGGCGTTCACCGAGCGTGCCGTCAGCCCATGCATCGAGCAACTTGGCCATATCGGAAAATGAGGCAGAACGTCCCGAACGCACGAAATATCCGCTGGCACAATTGCCGGCCAGCACGATCCCTGCGTCGTCGAGCCCCTGCAAGGCGGCGGCAAGGCAGCCTGCCCCGAAATTGTCGCCCGCCCCGGTCGAGATCAGGGGTTCACTACAATACGGCCCTGGCACATACACGGTGCCGGATGCACTGGCGCAGGCGGCTCCGTCGTTGGGATGAATGATAACCCGGTCAACGGAAATGCGCGATTTGAGAAGGGTAGCAAGTTCCGCCACGGAATCGGCATCTTTTCGGCCATGATAAGCACCTCCGAAAACTTCGCCCATCTGCCATGCCTCTTTCAGATTAAAGCTCAACAAGGTCTGACACTGGCGGGTTATCGGCTCCATGCGTGCGAGCAGGTCTTCACGGTCGATCATCGTGCGTGTCTCAAACTCAGCCAGATCCATGAAGAAGAAGACTTCCTTGGCGGGTCGGCCGATCCCGGCCAGACGATCAGCGAGATTACTCCAAATCGGACCGGCGTGAGGCAGTTTGCCCCAATTGACGGCGCTGATGAAGGAAGCGGCCTTGAGTTCTGCGTCAAGCGCCGGTTGGCCGACGCATTCCAACACACGTTCCCAAGTCACATCCGCGCAGGTAGCCATATCGCACAGCATGACTTTGCCATCCGTGAATTCCATACAGGTGGTGTGCGCGGGTGGGGCCAAGGTGTAAAGCCGTTTGGTTTTTCCACCGAGCGCTGCCTGATAGATCGGCAACACCTCGCCGAGCCCCATCGCGCCGATGTAGGTGACATCAATCACCCCACCGTGAATATCGTGCAGAGCGGCAGCGAAGAGCGGCCCGTTGCCGCCAAACTTCACGCCCTGATACTGCGCCGGATAAGAGGCGGCAATCCCAGCCGCGGCGGCGACTTTGGAGCCGAATTCCGCCATTGATGAGGGCGCTTGCAGCCGGAGGAACAGATCAATGAAACCATCGAAGCCACACAGGCCGGACGGGCGTTTGCTTCCGGAAAGGGCCGTTTTTAGTTTGAAATCGGCAATGACCGCAGCAAGCGAATCGACCTTTTGGTGGATTGTGAAGGAGTTGTGCATATGATTGGGATTATTTTAAATGCGCAACGGAGGGAATGCCGATTCCACCTTCCCGGCCTGATGCTAGAGTTTAATCATGACTTTCATGGTTATGTCGGCGTTTTCACCAAGATATTGATACGCATTGTGGTATTCCTCAAATGTGAAATGCTTGGAAATTAAAGGTTCCAAATTTATTTTGCCGTCGGCAATCAGGGAAGCCGCTTCTACATAATCCTCATGACGATACATCATCGAACCGAAAACATTCAATTCGTGTTCACCAAGGAAGAACATATTAACCGTTGGATTCTTCGCATAAACGCCAAGAATCACCACTTCACCACCTTTTTCAACATTGGCGATCAAGGCGTCGAGCGAGGACTGCACCCCCGCTGCTTCAAAGCCCACCTGAAATCCTTCACCTCCAAATGCCGCCTGGATCCCTTCCTTGAATGGGGTTTTCAGAATGTTTAACGTCTCATCAATGCCGCATTCTTTGGCTTTTTGAAGCTTGAAATCGGCCACATCGGCAATCAGCACCTTTTTGGCCCCCCGCACTTTTGCAAATTGTGCCACCAGATTTCCAATTGTTCCGGCTCCAGAAACCACCACATTTCTACCTTTGAGATCGGTCGCGCGCGCTGTAGAATGGGCACCCACGGCTGCCGGTTCGATCATAGCCCCCTTTTCAAAGCTCATGGAATCGGGAAAAACAACCAGACGGTCGGCGGTGATGACAAAATAATCCTGCGCAACGCCTGGAGCCTGAAACCCCTGCACCTTCAGGTGCTGACAAGCATTGTATTGTCCGCGCAAACAAGGACCGCACTTTCCGCAAACCAACTGCGGCCTGCCCGTGGCACGCTGGCCAACTTTGACTGTTGTGACCTCGTCGCCAATGGCCTCAATGGTCGCCGAGTATTCATGTCCCTGCACCACGGGATAAGGGGTGGCCGGGTGTTCGCCATGGAAAACATGAATATCTGAACCACATACGCCAATGCGCTGGATTTTCAACAGAACCTCATTTGGCGCTAATTTACCGGGAGCCGGAACTTCCCGAAATTCAATATTCCCGGGTGAGGTCATTATTGCTTGTCTCATATATAGTATTATTTTTAAAATTACATCTCACAAAACCAGCGAGGCCCTGCGCCTGACACCAGGATTACATTTGCGTAAGCGGTGAAATCCCCCGTGCGGATCACGGCTTTGACTTTCGTGCTGAGTTCCTTGATTTGCGGATGGCTGACCCATTCCACGGGTACATCCTCTCCAAACAACCGGGTGATATTCTCAAATAACGTGGGGCTGGTTTCCTTGGTATTATGGGCAAAAATCAGTTTTTCGACGGAGAAATACTTTTTTAGAACCTCCAAAGTATCCATGACCATCGGGCTGTTTTCAGCAAGGGAAATATCCACCACATCCGCCCCTTTGGGAATGGCAAAACCTGCATCCACCACCATCAGCAAATCGCCATGACCCTGCTCCGAAATCACCCGGGCTAATTCTCTGTTAACAATTCCGATTTCTTTCATGGATTCCCGGATTAGTGGGGCACATTGACCGCAGTTGCCTGCCAAATTTTATAGTGATCTTGAAATGATTTCTTGAATTTGGCGTAATTGGCCTTGGTCTCAAAGACTTGGCTGTCATTCCACAGTGTCCGCCAATCACCCAGTGCTTCCGGCCACAGGAACACCTGCCCCAAGATGAGCCTGTTATTGGCGTCAATTCCGGGGTGGGCGGGAGTGTCATCGCCTGATATTGCAAGCATCTGGTCGGGGGTCAGAAAATCTTTTGTGGCGGCGGTGAGGTTGTCGATGATCCAGTCCGTTCGTGTCGCCATGGCGACATATCCGCCCGATTTGTTTTCACGCTGGTAGGCCCAGTTCAGGCAGACTTTGGCGAGGGAAATGCCATTTTTTGCGGCAATGGACTGAATGAGCGGGTCGAACATGTCGGCACGGTGTTCCTTGAACCTGTCGCGTCCGGGCCTGTTGGGGGAACCGAGGGACATATAGCCGGTGCAAACCATCCCCATACTTTCCATGTAACGGCGAAGTTCCGTCTGCTGGAATAGCGGATGCATCTCCATTTGATTCAGCACGGGCCGTGAAAAGCTGTCGGTGTCTCTGGATAGCAGCTTCAATGTGGCCTCCGAGTGGTTGGAGGTTCCGATATCCACGATCTTCCCGGCCTTTTTCAGGCGCACGATCTCTCCCCATGTCTCCATGAAAGATTCATGAATATAGGGAACGGCATCGGGATTCCGGTGGTCGCCGGCGCAACCGGGGATGTGCACATTGGGCCAGGGCCAATGGTTGAGATACATGTCGACCTTCTCCACTCCCAGTGCGCGCAAGGTATTGTTCAGCGCCGGTTCGACATCCTTTTTGCTCATGTGGCCATTCCAGAGCTTGGCGGTAATGAACAACTCGTCACGCGAGGAGATGTATCCCTTGCAGATCGCCTCGCGAATGGCTTCGCCGACAACTTCTTCATTCTCGTAAGCCCTGGCCGTATCAATGTGCCTCCATCCTACGCGGATAGCTTCTACGGTCGCATCTTTCATGTAATCCTGCGCCCAGTCGGAATGGAATGTCCCAAATGCGGCGACCGGCATGGACACGCCGCTGGCAAGCTTCACTTTGTGCACGGAATCAGGGTCAATGCCTTTTAGACTGGCATCAAAGTTCACCATTCCCGGAGCAACATGTTGTTTTGTCATTTTATGTGTTTTGTTAATTGTTGTTTTTAAGCTTTTATTTCAAAAAGAAATAAAGGGTGCCCACCACGGTCAGCAGGATGAGCGTGACGATGCGCGGGTCGCTGAATCCAAGGATGCGGCCTTTAAGAAAGGCCAGCGGATGATCCCAGCAAACCTTGGCGACTTCCTCCGCATTCATGGCCGGCGTCAGCAGGCTGGTGATGATGTAAATGATCACGCACAGCACGGCGATGATCGGCCCCACAAGCATGAACGGAATGCCCAGTCCCTGCACCGGGTCGGTGATCAGTCCGGCAAAACCCTCACGTGCCTGGCCATGGAACAGCATTTTTCCGATACACGGCATGTTCAGCACGAAGTAAATTCCACATAGTGTCGTGCCAGCGTAGAGCGTTTTCATGGCTGCCTTAGTGATGATGTAAATGATCACGCAGAGCACGGCGATGATCGGCCCCATAAGCATGAACGAAATGCCCAACCCCTGCACCGGGTCGGTGAGCAGTCCGGCAAAACCTTCATGTGCCTGGCCATGCAACAGCATTTTTCCGATGCCCGGCATGTCCAGCACGAAGTAAATTCCGCCGATGATCGTGCCGACATAGAGCGTCGTCATGGCCGCCTGCCAGGTGCCGCGTTTCCACAACACGCCGAGCACAAAGACCGTGGTCACTGCCGGCGCAAAGGTCATCGGAATCTTGTTGATCGCCTCGAAGATGGTGCCGAACTGGTCGCCTTGCGTGGACCAGAGCATCGCCAGCAGCATGATCACGCCCGTGGTGATGCGCCCGATCATCACCACGCGCTCGTCCGGCATGGCGGGTCGGTTGCGTTTCACGATGTCCAGCGAGATGATGGTGGCGCAACTGTTCAGTGCCGCCGCCATGCAACTCATCAGCGCCGCCGCCATGCCGGCAGCGAGCAACCCCTTGAGGCCCACGGGCACGAGATGATTAATCAGCATCGGCAACATCGTGTTATAGTCGGGAGTATTCGTGCCCGCGACGTTCGCCAGATGAAATGCGCCTTTCTGCCAGAGCGCATAACCAATAACGCCGGGAAAAACCATGAGGAACAGCGGCGTGATTTTTAGAAACCCGGCGAACAGTGCGCCGTTCTGTGCGGACTTCAAATTTTTCGCACCCAGCACGCGTTGGACATGCGTCTGATCAGCGCACCAATACCAGATGCCGAGAATGGGATACCCGAGCAGCACACCGAGCCAGGAAAATTCGCTCAGGTGGCCATTGGTATTTACCACCGGATGCAACATGTGCAGTTGATTGGGCATCACCGCCGCCTTGAACGAGGCCAGGTCATTGACGCCCACCGAGGGCAAGGCTTGCAGACCCAGCACCGTCACGAGTATCGCACCGCCCAGAAGCAGGCAAACCTGAATATTCTCAGTCATCACAACCGCCTTCAAGCCGCCCAGCGCCGTGTAAGTCACGGTGAAAATGGATAGCACAATGATGGTGGCATACATCGGCACGCCGAGAAAACTTTCAAACACCTTCGCCGCTGCAAATAAACTGATGCCGATATGAATCAGCAACGCGCCAAGGAGACCGATGACGGCGAGAAAAGTCCGGGCGGACGGACAGTAGCGCCGCTCCATGAATTCCGGCAGCGTCTTGACTCCCGAGTTGATGTAGAAGGGCGCAAAGATCAGCGCCAGCAAAATCAAAGTGAAACACGCCATCCACTCAAAGTTACCAATGACCATGCCTTCTTTTGCGCCACCAGCGGCGAGGCCGACGAGATGGATCGTCGAGATGTTTGAAGTGAAGATCGCCGCGCCCACGGTGAACCAGTTTAGCGAATGGCCGGCCAGAAAATACTGCTCGGAATTGGAATGGCGACTGTAGCCAATCCAGATGCCAAAGGCCGTGATGCCGATCAGGTAGATGGCGATGACCGCCACATCAATCATGGATATATTCATAGGGGAGTGCTGGAGGGAATGGAGGTGCGCAACGGTTTGATTCTGCCAAAGGGCGGCCGGTTGCGATACAACCATTTTACGGAGTTTTTTATTTCATTTTGCGTCCGGCCATTGCACGGTTATCACTTCCAATGACCACCAAACGCACCGTCCTGTTGGCGTTAACCAGCTCCTCTCACCACGGGTTCTTCCGGGGCATTGCCCGTTATGCCCGCGAACACCACTGGCATCTGGTCGCCGACATGATTTACACGGCCAAAATCCCCGCCGGTTGGCGTGGCGACGGCATCATTTCCTTTATTGGTTATCGTGACGATCTGGCGGAGTTCATCCTCGCGTCGGGCCTGCCAACGGTGGAGCTGTCAATGACACGCAACGAAATTCAGCTGCCCAGGGTCGAGGGCGACAACAATATGATCGGGTGCCTGGCCGCAGAGCATTTCCTGGAACGCGGTTACCGGCACTTCGCTTGGGCACCGATGCTCGACGACGCGGTCAACGACGAGCGCCACTGCGGCTTTGGCGACCGGTTGGCCAAAGCCGGCTTCATTTGCCATTTACTGCCGCCTGCGGACACATGCCACGGCGATCCGTCCACTCGCGACTGGGCGACCCGTCGCAAGGTGCTCATGCGCGAACTCAAACGCCTGCCCAAGCCCCTGGCGGTGTTTGGGTACAACGACTGCGTGGCGGCGGATATCATCGACGCTTGTAACAACGCCGGATTGCTCGTGCCGGAAGCCGTCGCCGTGCTGGGTGTGGACAACGACGCGCTGATTTGCGAGAGCATTCCCGTCCCCCTCTCCAGCGTATGCCACAACCTCGAGGGGATGGCATACGAAGCGGCGGCGTTGCTCGATCGGGTGATGTCGGGGCGGAAGCCGCCGAAGGAAGTCATTCGCGTACATCCGAAAGGACTGATGATACGGCGTAGCACGGACATTCTTGCCGTCGAAGACCTGCAGGTTGCCCGGGCGCTGCGTTTCTTGCGTGACAACTACACCAACCCCCAGCTCAGTGTGAGCGATGTAGTTGCGGCTACGAACCGGTCCCGACGGCTGCTCGAAAAGGCCTTCCGCAGGGAACTCCAATGCACCATCAATGACGAGATTGTCCGGCTGCGCATAAACAAAGTCAAAGATTTGCTCACCAACTCGGATATGAAGGTGGTAGACATTTCCGCAGTCTGCGGCTTTTCACTGCCAAATTACCTTTTTCGCAGTTTTAGAAAACGGGCAGGCGTCAGCCCCAAAACGTACCGAGCCAATCAACTGGCGGCTCAGCGGGAGTTCGACCGTCTGCGCCAGCAACAAGGAGGTGAGGAGGGCACCTCGTTCCAAAAGATTTCAATCTTTTAGAATCCGAACAAGTCGTGTTGAGAGTATTACTAAAAAGCTAAATTTACTCTCCGAAAAAAGTCATCTGACGGTTCATGCGCGCCATCCTGCTTGATTCCCGTGACGGGACCTGACTAAATCAGCGTGTCCCTAAATCACAAAACTAAACCAGACACCACACATGATGAATAAATCGATCAAACACCTCAAAATGCCGATTTTGCTGCTGGCGTTACTCGCAACCGTGGGATGCGCCCATCAACCGCTCAAGAGGGTCGGCATGGTAGTGGGTATTCAGCCGGACAAAATCCCCCAATACAAACAACTCCACGCTGATTCCAATCCGGGCGTGAGGGACATCCTGAATAAATATCACATGCAGAACTTTTCGATCTACCTCCAGCAGATCGAGGGCAAATGGTATGAATTCGGGTACTACGAATATACGGGGCATGATTTCGAGGCCGACATGGCAAAGATGGCCAAAGAACCCCGCACCATCGCATGGCTCAAGAAATGCGACCCCATGCAGATCCCCCTGCCTGGCTACAAAGGATGGACTCCGATGGAACGCGTTTATTTCAATCCATAACCAGTTTACGTGTACAACTCCCTGCCCCCGTAACCAGAGGGAAAGGGGGCAGGCAACATTTCTTGACTGAATGACCCATTTTCTGAGGTCCTTTAGGAGGGGTGGTGTTTGTAATTTGGTAGCGCCGGATTTGCTGGCTAGCGTTGGGCGGCCATTGCGGGCGTCGCGGATCTGAACGCCGTTCGCGCTCAGGAGATGGTGAGCGCGAGCTGTGAAGCCCCCGATGACGTGCTGCTGTTGGGGGATTGGCTCAATGCCGTGTCTTTGAAATCGCGACCCTCAAACTGCTCTTTTGCCGGTTTGAAGTTCGCATTGAGAGCCCGCGCTTGGAAGCCAGACTTTGGGGCGAAAAGATCGACTTGGCTCGACATCAGCCGCGCGGAACCCGGCGAGGTCTCAGAGCAGGCCAAGCGCCGCCAGCTAACAATCATCATTCAATATTCCAACGTTGGGCGAAAGCCTTGTTCCTGGGGTGATCAGGAGCACAGCCAGCATATCGGACATATAGGTGTGCGTCCACCATATGTTTCCAGTCGCGCGCCAAAACGAACGACAATAGTTCTGGCCGCATCCCATCGACCCCCTCACTGGACGCGAGGTCGAGAAGCGTCTCCTGCTGGCGACGGTCAAGCTGGGCAAATTTGACGGCTGGTTTTCGCGCGGCCAACTTTACTTCCAACTCCGCCCAGATGCGGTTCAAATCGGCGCGCAGGTGACGCTCTGCTTCCTCCGGCGTGCAACCGCTGGCATGCAGCGCCTTGTCCCAAACGGCCTGCCGCCAACCGATCCGGCGGCCTTGTGGTGTGGAGTAGGGATAATAGCGACCGTCCGTGCGCCGGCCAAAGTCGTTCCCATTCGCCGCACGCTTGAGGTAGGCGATGAAATCGTCGGAGAGCACTGCCGTGGTTTTTGCGGCGGCAGAAACCGGCTGGGCAGCCAGCGACCTGAACGGTTTCGCCGGCGGCTCTGATGCGGCTGGCGAAACCGAATCATTCAAGGCCAAAACGCAGACCGGAGAACGCAGGATTTGCTGTTGCGCATTTTCGACTTCCAACACCCAAGTGAAATTGCCTCCGTCATCACGCAGTTCAGGTGAAAACTCGTAAGGGTAGATTTCGTCCGTCAACTCCTGCCACACGCCATCGCCCTGCCGCCACCGCAATCGCGCAGCAATGACATTCTCCGGCAGCGCCTCGGTGTAAACAAAGGCGCTGGTCAATCCGCGCCCCGCCCGCAGCAGCATCGCGTGAACCGGCCCAAAGGGCGCTGTAACATTTGTGAAACTGCCGGAAGAAAGCACCGGACTCGTGGCGTCATACAACTTTCCCTGCAAACGCGGCTTCACTTCGGCGGGGATGGCAAATGCTACGATGCCCTTGGGCGGAACCATTACTGCAAGACGATTGTCGGCCACGCGCAAAGTTTCTCCGGGAATATTATCGCGCCAAACGCGGGCGGTCCTGGCGGCGTCACACTTCACCAATGCCGGTTCGAGAACGATGGTGGCCTTCTCCTCGCGAAAGGATTGATTGCAGAGCGCGAGGTAAAGGTTGCCATTCCCGTAACCGGCGAGCCAGTCGAGTTGCCGGTTGTCGCTCGCGACCAGACCGCGCGGCAGCCAGAGGCGGACATTTTCATCGCCATAGAACCGCCCCGGTTTCCCCCCGTGGATGCGCACGCGAAAACCGCCGCCCGCCGCGCTCAACGCCGGGAAATCAACTGCTCCGCGCGAACGCTGGAAGGTGTCATTCACCAAAAAATCCAGCACCTGAGCGACGAAATCCCAGGCGTGCCCGGGGTTCACGCTGGCGAAATTCCAATCCCACGGCCTGCGCTCGACGGCATCGGGCAGCTCGGCAACCAGCGAGTCCTGCGAACGGTTGTCGCCGGGATAGTTCCCAAACCGTCCCACCATGCCCCAGCGCGTCACGTCGCGCAGAAAGTCATCCTGTGCGAGTCCGGCGATGCGCATTAGCGCGCCCTGGGTATTCATCCAATATTCCATCGGGTAGGCAATAGCGGGAATGCCGAGTCTCGCAATGCGCCACGCCGGCACGGTCTGCATCGCCACCGGCAGCGGTTGCGGTGCTGGATAGCCCCAGTTCCGGTGCCGGCCAAACGAGTGCCCGTGGATGGGTGCGTGCCCGCCCTTATCCACAGTCACCGTCAAGTCGGGCGGCACAGGATAAAGATTGAGCTTCGCCGCATTGTGGTATGCCACCTCGGCGGCTGCACGGATGGCCTGGGGATCGCGCGTTGCGTCCGCCAAGTCGAGGAGGTCAAACAATTCTTCCTCGGAAAAGATCCCACCAGCACTACCCTCCTTGAGGCCGGTCCGGCGGGCCTCGGCCAGCGCCTCGGGGTCACCCGTCAGCCGCCAGCGGGCGAGGGAGTCGGAAATCTTCCCCTTCGTCGGACCTTTGGCCTCGGCCAGCGCGCGCAACCCCGGCAGGCGCGCTTGGAACAGTTCATTCAAGGTAACGAGTTGCGCGTAGTTGAGATAGGGCTTGCCCACGGCACGAGTGGCGCTGTTGGCCTGCTTGTTGTCGGCGTTGTCATAAGGGGCGAAAACGTTGTTGTTCCGTGAAAGCGCAAACTCGACTGCCGGTCGCGCCCTTTTTAGAAAAAACTCCTCGTCATCCGTCACGATGGCCGCGCTGAGTCCATAGAGCGGAGAAAACGGCTTGAAGATGCCTGTCTTGTCCTGAAAATAATCGAAGTATTTCTGCTGCTCATCCCACATCGCGTGATTGCCGCCGCGCCGGTCGGCGAGGAAATCCATCACGCGGTCGAGCGTCCCGTTGAGGGAGCCGGCTCCGGAATTGTCCCTCTGGTCGCGAAAGCCCATAATATCCCGGGCAATATGCACATAGGTATCTTTCCAGTCGCCAGGGCGTACCACGCAACGAAATGTGAATTGCCAACCCTTGCCAGCGCTCATCCGTGATTCCGCTCCCCCAAGCAGCGGCGCCAGCAATACGGGCTTGAGCCTCTGGTTTTCTGCTTGAAGCATCAAGCCAAAGCGCGAGTCCTCGGAAGTGGGGAGGCGGAAGCGGCATTCCCGAGGATCAGCCACCAAGGCAAAGTTGTCCGATACCGTTGAAACCTGAACGCGCGGCAGCCGCAAGTCGGCTTCGCACATGACAAAGTTAAAGAGCTGATGGGCGCGCGCATCACATTCCTGAGGCACCGGCAGTGTGTCAGCCAAAGCCGCATCGGGAGCCCCGGTATAGGCGACAGAAAAGAACGCACCGATCTTTGGCGTCAAAGTAAATGTCCATTCCGGGTCGCCCTGCCCTGAAGGCAATTTGAGTGACGCCGCGAAAGTGAATTCAGGCTGCGGTTCGTATTCCCAGCGCACGCAGTTGCCTTCCACAGAGCTGCGCACAGGACGCAGATTCACATTACTGCCGACATGGAACGGGCGTGTCGTATCAAGGGCGCGGTCGCCTTTGATTAGCAGCGTTGATTGACCCTTTCCACGCGTGAATTCCAAGATGCGCCCCTCCTTACCATCGGCTCGCACGGAACCACTCACTCCGGCGGCAGACTTGAATTCAGGGGAATTCAGCCAAGTATTGATTGATTCTAAGGATTCAATGTTTTTACGCCAGCGCACGGCAAGGCGCGGAGCCACAAGATAACTCGGGTGCGAGGAGTAGCGGTAGTAACGCGGATCGCTTTTGCTCCAAATCACGGTGAATTCGGGTTTAAAAATGCGCTTTGCGCCGTCATTAAGCGCGATCTGCAAATCGGTTCCGTTTACAATCGAGACCTTGCAGTCATTGTTTTGTAAGACCCGAGTCCCACCAGATTCCGCCGCAAAAACCGACGATATACACGAAACGCCAACAATGAGGAGCAGTCGGAGATAACGACTATTTTTTTTCATTAAGAATCCTTTAAGGGGCGGATTTTCAATGCGAAGGCGGTCTTGCCGGCGAATTCTCCCGGCAACGCGACGTGCACACCGGTTTCATCGCGGGTGAATTCGAGTTTGCCACCACCGACCAGCTCCACGCTGCCGATTTTGCCGGGCCAGTTCGGGGAGTTGGCCGCTAGCGATGTGATGGTCACTTTGCCGTCCTTCGGAATTTCGAGAACAATGGCGAAAAGCGTATTACCGTCCTTGGACTGTGTGAACCGGATCTCCACCGCCCGGAGCGGCTTTTTCTGCACATCGCTCTGGCCGCCAGAATGCCCCTTCTCATCGCTCTTCACAGAGGGGCCTTCGCCAAACATCTTCCACGGGCGCGTCGCATAGATCGCCTCGCCGTTGACCTTCAGCCACGCACCGATTTCGCTGACGATTTTGATCGCGTCCGCGTCCGGCTGGCCGCCGCGTTGCAGCGGCACGCTCAACATCAGGTTGCCGTTCTTGCTGACGATGTCTGCCAGAAGCTTGATGACCTCGGGGGCGGATTTGTAGCCGTGGCGGTTGAAGATATCCTGGTCGTAATGCCACGAGCCGAGGCAGGTGTCGGTCTGCCAAGGCTGCGGCAGAATGCCACCCGCCTTGCCTCGCTCGATGTCATACACAAGCGCCTGCCGCTGCATTTCATTGAGCTTCTTGGTGTTCATGACCGCCTCGTTCCGACCGTGGCGCTGAATGCTCGAGTTGTAGAAGTGCGCCGCCAAAGTGAGGCCGATCTCGTCCGTGACTCCGTGCAGCGGGAGCACGCTGTCATCGAAGTAAATCAGGTCTGGTTTGTAATCATCCCATAGCTGTTTGGTGCGCAGGAAAAATTTTTCCATGTACGCCGCATCCGGAGTGCTGCTGCCCTTGGCGGGATCCCAATCCCAGTCCATCTTGGCACCCGGCTTGTGGTTTTGGGCGTAGAGGTCCTGCGGATCGAGACCGTCCCACCACTGGCCTTTGCCGTCGGCCTTCGTGAGCTTGCCGTCGTAGGGTACGCCGGCCAGCGGGCCGGCCTTGTCCGCGCCCTGCGCCGGCTCATACCACGACCACGCACGCGAGGCGTGTACACTCACGCCGAAGGGCAGGTTGTTCTTTTTTGCCGCCGCCGCCCAGCCGCCGATCAAATTTTTTTGCGGGCCGACATTGACGGAATTCCACGGCTGGTATTTCGAATTCCAATTGTCGAAGTTGTCGTGGTGGTTGGCCAGCGCCATGAAATACTTCGCGCCATTTTCCTTATAGAAAGCCACCAGCTGGTCGGGATTGAAGCTCGCCGCATTCCACCGGCGAATCACGTCCTTGAATCCGTTCGTCGATGGGTGGCCGTAATTTTCCAGATGATGTGTGTAGGCGGGTTGTGGTTTGCCCCTGACGGAATTTTCATACATCCTGCGCGCATACCAGTCGCCGTGCTCCGGCTCGCACTGCGCCCCCCAGTGCGCCCAGATCCCGAACTTCGCGTCGCGAAACCACTCCGGCGTCTGGTAATTCGTGAGCGAACTCCAGTCCGCTTTGAACGGCCCGTCGGCAATCGGCGGCAATTTGAGCTGGATGGGGGGATTCGTCTGCGCGACTGCCGCCATGAGCGACAGACCAAACAGCAACGCGCTGGCCTGGATGGGGTGTAGTTTCATATATTAAGAAAAACGGGCCAACAGACTTTAGGCAACAGCTTTAAAGACCCTGTGAGGAGGTTTATGGAACAATGCGCTTCAGTTCGCTGTTCAGCGTGAGAACTTCGCCGGGTTTTGTCGAAAACTCGACCGCCCGTTCACCAAGCCGCACCTTGCAGCTGCCGCCTCGCAAAGCGTGAATGGTCACTTGCTGAAGCCGGTTTGATTTCCAATCCAAATCAACTTCAAAAGCACCTCTGGCGCGGAGCCCTTTCACCGATCCCGCCTTCCAAGTCTCTGGCAGTGCGGGCAGAAGCTCGATTTCTTCAGCATGGCTTTGCAGGAGCATCTCGATGATGGCGGCAGGCATGCCAAGCTGGCCGTCAATCTGGAAAACCAATGTCGTCATCCTCGGGGCTGTGCACATGAGATTGGGGAATAAAAGCTGGGAGATCATGGTATTGATTGCCTGCAAAGCTCCTTGCGCATCTCCTAACCGGGCCGAGAGGTTTGCGGTCCATGCCAGACTCCATCCGGTATTACCGCTGTCAGCTCCCATGCCGCCTGCTCTGGTTTTGCCGTGCTGCAGCCGGACCTCCAGAGATTTTCGGACGGCTTCAGCCAGCTCGGGCGTTCTACGAAGTGAAATCTGCTCGCTGGGATAAGCCGCATAGAGATGCGACAGATGCCGGTGACCCGGCTCTCTCTCTGGCCGTTCTGTTGACCATTCAAGCAGACGCCCGTCGCTGCCGATCTGGGTTCCATTTGCCAACTCGGCTCTGGCCTTTTTCACTTTTGTGATGAATTCATCATTCATTCCGAGCACTGCCCCGGCAGCCAGACAGTTGTCGAAGAGCTCGGCGGCAATTTGCTGATCCATGGCAGGCCCCATATCCAGTTCGGCAAAACTCTTTTCGCCGACAATAAAGGAGTTTTCAGGGGAAATGGATGGTCCACTCACCAGTTTTCCGGTCACCGGATTCGGTGTCAGCCAGGTCAGGAAGAATTCAGCCGCCTCTTTCATGATGGGATAACCTTTGTTCCGCAGATACTCCCGGTCCTGCGTGAAGAGGTAATGTTCCCAAAGATGCTGACAGGTCCAGCCCGCCCCGGATGCCCAGAGGCTCAGTCCACTGACCGGGGCGGTAAACAACCAGGGCGTTGTCCGGTGAGTCACCACGAAACCGGAACATCCATAAACCTCCTGAGCCGTCTTGCGACCATTGACGCGGATGGCATCGATAAAATTCAGGAATGGTTCGTGACACTCGCTTAGATTGGCGGACTCCGCCATCCAGTAATTCATCGGGGCGCTGATATCAAAGTGCCAGCCGCAGAACCATGGCTGGTTCACATATCGGTGATTCCAGATTCCTTGAAGGTTTGCGGGAAGATTGCCAGGACGCGAGGAGCTGATCAGCATATAGCGGCCATACTGAAAAAACAGGGCGATTAGCGCAGGATCTTTCGCGCCCTCTCGAAAAAGCTTTAGCCGCTCATCCGTAGGAATTTCTGGAGCTTCTCCAAGATTCAGCGCAACTCGGCGGAAAAGCCGCTGGTGTTCTTTGATGTTCGCTTCGCGCAATGCAGCATACGAACGCGCCGCCGCCGCTGCGAGCAGCTTCTCACATTGAGACTCGAAATCCGCCGAACGGTAATCGGACGCGGCATTGAGAAGCAACGTCACCGCATTGGCCTTATCGACCCGCAGCACACCATCTTTTGATGTCACAGTGCCACCTTCGGACAGGGCCTCAAGTCGACCGATGAATCGGGTTCCGGCTGATGGCTTGCCCCTGTCTGCTTGTCCGCGAATGACCAGCCCCGAACCTTGCGATGCACTTTCCGCATCGGCCTCGCGGGTGAGTTGGGCAGAAAAGCTCAGCCGGCCTGGTTTATCGCAGGTGAACCGCACAACAATGACCTGATCCGGAACGCTGGAGAAAACCTCCCGCGTATAAATCGCATCGCCTACTTGATAAGATACGCGCGCAACTGCCGTATCCAGATTCAGTTCTCGACGGTATTTCGTCGGATTTCCAACGCCGTCAAATTTTAAAATCAAATCCCCGAGCGGGTGGTATGCGCCCGGCGGTCTTTCGCCGAGGACTTGTTTCTTGGCCAACGCATCAGCTTCCTTGTATTTTCCGTCATAAATCATCTGCCGGATTTCGGGGAAATATTTGTAAGCCCCGACCCGATTATATTCTTTCGGACTGCCCGACCAAATGGTCCCTTCGTTGAGCTGGAGTCTCTCTTCCAATACACCGCCAAAAACCATCGCCCCCAATCGACCGTTGCCCACCGGCAATGCTTCTTCCCAGATTTTCGCAGGCTGGCGATACCAGAGCTGGAGGTTCGGATGAGCTTTTTCCTGTGCCGCGGTCAAAGGCATTGTCAGTATGGACATCAGCAGTAGCACCGCAATTCTGATAGGGGATATTCTTTCTTTCATTTTTTTATTAATTATCTTTTGAAGGGAGGGTTATCATCTCACTCTTCGGTTCCGATCCGGCAAGGTCAAGTCCTTTGATTTTTAGAGCCCAGGCGTGCTCGCAGGGTTTCTGGGAAGGCAGGGTGACAACGAGCCCGTTCTCTTCGCGGCTGTACTTCAGCTTTGCATCCGACCCGAGCAACTGGACGCTGGATATATCGCCTTTGATACCGGTCTGCTTCTTACCGAGGGTCTTGATGGTCAGTTTTCCGGTTTCTGGCCAGACAAAGGCGATTGCGTAGAGGGTATCGCCTTTCGTCGTGAAGCGGATGTCCTCGGACGTGTAAACCTGCGCATTGCGTTCACTGAAGGCTAAGCGGCCGCCCTTGGCTTTCTCAAAGCCTTCCCCGAATACTTTCCAGGGGCGCGTTCCAAAAATGGCTTCGCTGTTCGGCTCCATCCATTTGGCGATGCTCTCGAGGCAGGCAACTTCATCACTGTCGATCGTGCCGTTGCCTTTGACAGGGACGTTCAGGAGGAGATTGCCGTTATTGCTGACAATATCCACAAGAAGATGAATCACGGTTGTTGGCGTTTTGTAGCCGTGTTTCTCATAGATATCCGCCGAGTAATGCCAGCCGCCGATGCAGGTGTCGGTCTGCCACGGCTCGGGCAGAATGCCCTCGGCTTTGCCGCGCTCGATGTCCAGGACGAGGCATTTTCGCTGTTCTTCATTCAGTTCCTTGGTATTCATCACGGCTTCGTTTTTGCCGTTATGCCACTGCATGCTGGAATTGTAGTAGTGCGCCGCGATCCGCAAGCCGGCATCGCTGCTGCGTGCGAGCGGCATCTCGCCGTCGTCGAAATACAGAAGGTCGGGCTTGTACTTGTTGATGAGGTCCAGAGTCCGGTTGAAGATCGCAGTACGCCTTGTCGGGTTTCTCACCCGGCTTGTGGTTCTGCGCGTAAAGGTCCTGGGGATCCAGGCCCTCCCACCACTGTCCCTTGCCGTCGGCCTTGGTTAGCTTTCCGTCATAGGGCACCCCCGCCATGGGCCCGGTTTTATCAGAACCCTGTGTAACCTCGTACCAGGTCCACGTCCGGGCCGCATGGACGGTGACTCCGAAGCGCAGACCGTTCTTGCGAGCTGCCTTTTCCCACATGCCGACAATATCCTTCTTCGGGCCGATATTTACCGAATTCCACGGCTGATACTTCGAGTCATAGCAGTCGAAATTGCAGTGGTGGTTTGCGAGGGCCACAAAATATTTTGCCCCGGCGCGTTTGTAAAGTCCGATCAGTTTCTCCGGATCAAACTCCTCCGCCTTCCACAGGTTGCAGATATCCTTGAACCCGACCTTGGAGGGATGCCCATAGTGTTCGACATGGTATTTATAAGCCCCGTGGCCCTGAATATACATGCGTTTGGCATACCAGTCCCCCTGTTCGGGCTGGCATTGTGCACTCCAGTGCGCCCAAATACCGAACTTCGCATCGCGGAACCAGTCGGGGCACTGGTACTGTTGCAATGTTTCCCAGCTTGGCTTGAACTGGCCTTCCAGCATCTTCTCGCCGGATGGCTCGTCCGCCGCGAATGCGGAATGCGAAATTAAAACCAGAACTAATCCCAGTATTTTCTTGATCTTCATGCTATCGCTTTATTGTTCTTTTTCAAAATCTGCCAAAGGTGCCCATCATCGGACCAGGTGGAGGTCCTGTCACTGCAATTACGCGCTAATTTTCTTGGAATTTGCGACATTGGCCTTATCGCCATCCCACACGGCTCATCCCGAAAGTTTCCCCCTGAAAGGCTCGGCCACTTTACTTTTTTATCTGTGAACGTCCGCCGCGCTCAAAAAATTCAGGAAGGCGGCGCTTTTTCAATTAGCTTGCCCAGCAAAAAGCCGATCCCTAAATTCAGCCCCATGAAACGATTCATTTCCCCCTGGATTCTTGGTGTGATCACGTTGGTTCTTGCCTTCTCCCCGGCCTTCGCTGGGGCACCAAAGGCAACCCCCACTCCTCCCCCTCGGCATACCGTCATTGGAAGCATCAGTTCGGAATCCATCACTGTGGATACAGGCTTGAAGACGAAAACCTACGCGATTACGAAACTCACCAAATTTTATTTCAAGGGTGCCCCAGTCTCCTTGAATGAATTGCAGGCTGGGATGCGGGTGAATGTGGTCCCCGGTTTCGATGGCAAAACCGCGTCCATTATTACCGCCTTGGATGCTCCTCCAGCAAACCCGGCCGCTTCACCGGCTGCCAAACCCGCAGCGCCCAAGCCTACGCCCGCCAAAAGATAGAGGGGCGATCAAGTTGAGGCCTCGGGTTCACCGGGTCCCAACAAGCGCACGCGTTGGTCCCGGAATGGAAGCCGGATGGTAAGGGTGAGCCCAATCCCTTCGTTGCTGATGACGTCGATCTCCCCGCCGTGTGCGCGCACGATGCGCCGCACGATCAGCAATCCCAGCCCGGAGCCTTTCTCTTTTGTGGTAAAATAGGGCTGGAAGATACTGCTCATGTGATCCGGGGAAATCCCTCCGCCGGTGTCCGCGAAGGCGATGGAAATGGAGCGGTCGTCCCGGTCGGTGCGGATGCGCAGGATGCCGTCGCTTTTCATCGCCTGGAAAGCGTTTTTAATAATATTGTAGAACACCTGCTTGAGCTGGTTGCGGTCCACCTCCAGCAGGGGCAGGTCGGGCCGAAGTTCTTGCTCAACGAGGATGTTGCGGTCCGCGATCTCCGCTTCCAGAAACGCAACCGACTCCTCCACAATGGAATTGATGTTTTCAGGGCGCGTCTGCAAAGGGGTGGGCCGCAACGCATGCAGAAATTGGGTGATGATCGAGTCCAGGCGGGTGATTTCCTCCTTGGCGATCTGGAGGGAACCCTGGAGCGATTCCCTCGCCTCCTCGGGCAATTTACGCAACCGCCGTTCCATTAACTGCATGTGGATGTGCAGCGAATTGAGCGGGTTGCCGATCTCGTGCGCCACGCCCGCCGCCAGCAGGGTCAAAGCCGAGAGCCGCTCCGATTCAATCGTTTGCTCCGTGTTGCGGCGGGTTTCCGTGATGTCCCGCAAAATAACCGCATATCCCGTAACGGCAGGCTCGCTGCTGACAGACCCCTTTTTCCCCCGCACCGAAGGCTCATTCTTTAAGGGAACGACGTAAAAATTCAGGATCCGGTTCTCGGGATAAAACACCTCCATGTCCCGGCTGATGATCTGTTCGCCGCCACCGGCAATCTCGCCCCACTCCAACCCGCGCAACCGATCGGAGAGAAATCGGTCCATGCAATCTTCGCGCGAAAATCCGAACAGCCCGCAAGCCGCCTGGTTGACATAGGTGATGCGTCCCGCGGCCTCGGTCACAATCACCCCTTCCTGGATGGCGTTGAAAATGGTTTCCAGAAAACCTTTTTCCTTCGCCAGCCGCGCAAGATAGGTCTGCACGTCCTCGGAGCCGACGCGCCCGATCCTTTCAATGAGTTTATCTACAAACGCCGATTTCACTGGGGCAATATTTTCGGTTCGTCATTGGGACCAATCGTGGCGTGACCCGGACGCCCGGCGCAAGCTCAAATGCGCTGGCGCGATTACTTGGGGAGCGCGTCCCGGTAGGCCGTGGGCGAGCGGCCCACAATCCGCAGAAAAACGCGGTTAAAATGGGTGAGCGACTGGAATCCCACTTCGTAGGCAATTTCGCTCACGCGCAGATTCGGGTTCAAAAGCAGGTTCTTGGCCTTTTCAATCCGCACCCGCGAAAGGTATTCCGTGAAATTGATTCCCGTGGCTTTTTTGAACAGCTTGCAGAAATAAAACGTGCTGACGTTGAGGGCGCGGGCCACCTCGCTGAGCGAAATCGGGTCGGACTTGTGCGTCTCGATAAATTCCTTGGCGCGGTGAATGATCGGCGGCTCTGCATTGGCCTCCTGCAAGGCGATTTGGTTCGAGAGAGCGCTCAGGTGCTGGGCAAAGATTTCCAGGAGCTTCACCATTGCCTGGTATTGGGCCGAGGTCAGCACACGGGTTTGGAAATACGCCTCTTCAAGCTGTGCGGCGTCCACCGTGGCTCCCCATTCGACCAATTGACGCGCGATCTTCTGAAATTGGCTCTTGTTGGGCGCGCGCAAGAGGATTTGGCCCGTCTGCAAATACCCGATGGTCTTGAGCCCGAGATGCACCGGCACAGCGCTATCGGTCAAACCGGCGAAGCAGGTGAGCGTTTTGGGCCCCTCGCCCACGGTCACTTGGTGCTGGGCATCCAGACAGGCGGCACAGGCGCGGCCGGTTTGCGAAATAAAGGCGCAAAATGGATTTTCCATTTTCTTGCCCCGGTGCGCCGTATTCCAAATCTCCACCGGGCGCAGGGTCAAGGGCATCTGCGTGGCGTCGCTAAAGGCCCGCTCATAATCTTGGTAGATTTTGGAGCGGGTAAGCTGCTGGAGCAACCGTTCTTCAGGGTTCTTTGTCATGGCCTTGCGATCGCACAACGTACCAGGCAAATCCCAGCCATTTTGGGAGAGGTTTTGACAGTATTTGGGCGGTGCACAGATCAATCTGCCCGCTACTTACAGAAAAACCAACTCTTTTTTGTCCTCACTTTCCACGGAACCCCAAAAAGGGCTGGAAAGCGAGGAGGTGGAGGAAAATCGCGTCTCGAAGGGCCCAATTTACCAATTGGGCGGGCTGAAGGTCAAAAGCCGGATCCCGATGGGCTGAACCTCGCGCCGGTTCCGGTTTTCGGTGCGGTTGGGGTCGTCCGTATAGGCAAGCAGGTTGCGCCCGCTGCCATACTCGGGCGGCGCCATCGGGCTGAGCATCAAGAGCGGTTCCGGGGCTGTCTGCATCCGCAGGAGTGCCCCACCCACCGTTGTTCCGCCGTCTGCGGTGAGTTCCGCAACGGGAGCGGGATACGCCCCTCTCGAAATCACTCCACACCGGGAAAACACAGGAGCTCTCATGGATGGGCGAGCGCACTGCCTGGCCCTCCCGCAGAGGGGTTCCCGCGCTTCTGCCGCAAATTGTCCCAAAATGAGTGCACACACCAGAGCTGTTTTCATCGTTATTACCTCGTGAACAATACGCAGAGAACTCAGGTTGCGGATGGCCCGTCCGTGGCACGATTTAAAGGAGAGGGAAAAACATTTTACGAAAAGTTTGCCCAATGCGGGAAGCGAGCTAGGTTTCTGAGCACAATGTTGGAACGCAAGGTCAAAATCCTCAACCGGTTGGGACTGCACGCACGGCCTGCCGCCGAGTTTGTGCGGGCCGTCCGGACGTTCCAGTCCAGTGTGACCCTCGTCAAAAACGGGGACGATTATTCCGGGGCGAGCATCCTGGATGTCCTGAGCGCCAACCTCGACCACGGCTCCACCCTGGTTTTCCGAATCGAAGGCCCCGACGCCGAGGTGGCCATGGAACGGCTTTGCTGGCTGCTGGAGGAATTCAAGCGCCAGGAGGAAGCCGAGGGGATTTGATTCCTTTAAACCCACGCACTTGTATTGAAGCCGCGCATGCGTAACATGGCGGATCACGCCCCATGAATCCCGGCATCGAACACATCCATTTCCTCGGCATCTGCGGCACCGCAATGGGCGCCGTGGCGGCCGCGCTCCAAGAACGCGGCTTCACCGTCACCGGCTCGGACGAAAACGTCTATCCTCCGATGTCGACTTTCCTGGAGCAAAAAGGAGTCCGGCTCACCGCCGGGTTCCGCGCCGAGAATCTTCCCGCTGAGGCTCAGCTCATCGTGGTCGGCAACGCCATCAAACGCGGCAACCCGGAGGTCGAAGCCGTCCTCAACCGCAAACTCTACTATCTCTCGCTGCCCGAGACCTTGAAGGAGTTCTTCCTGCGCGGCCGCCACAACCTCGTTGTCACCGGCACCCACGGCAAGACCACCACCACCTCGTTGCTTGCGTGGATACTGGAAAGCGCCGGGTTTGAGCCGAGCTATTTGATCGGCGGCATCCCCAAAAACCTCGGCCAGGGAGCCCGCTTCCGGGATTCCCAATATGTCGTGCTCGAAGGCGACGAATACGACACGGCGTTCTTCGATAAACGGAGCAAATTCGTCCATTACATGCCCGAGCTGGTCATCGTGAACAACATCGAGTTCGACCATGCGGACATTTTCAACAACCTCGAGGAGATCAAGCTGAGCTTCCGGCGGATGCTCAATATTGTCCCAAGCAACGGGATGGTATTACTGAATGCGGATGACCCCAATTCCCTCGATGCCGCAAGCACCTGCCCTGCGCCTGTCGTGGAAGTCGGCTTCTCGCCCAATGCCGCCAACCGAATCAGCGCCGTGCGCTACCACGCAGGGGGCTCCGAATTTACGCTGTTTGATACCCGTTTCAACGTGCCGCTGGTGGGCGAATACAATGTGCGCAACGCCGCGATGGCTGTATCCGCCGCCCATTTTTACGGCGTCCCTCTTCCGGTGATTGCGCAAGCGCTCGCCTGTTTTGAGGGGGTCATGCGGCGCCAGGAAATCCGTGGCGAAGTGCGCGGAATAAAAGTCATCGACGATTTTGGCCACCATCCCACCGCCATCCGCCAGACCCTCGCCGGGCTGCGCCACCAATATCCCGGCGCGCGCCTCTGGGCTATTTTTGAGCCGCGCTCCAACACCACCCGGCGGGCGGTGTTCCAACACCAACTCCCGGCCGCATTTGAGCAGGCTGACGGCATTCTCTTCGCGAAAGTCGCCCGTCTGGAGCAGATTCCCGAAGCCGAGCGCCTCAACCCCGAGCAGGTCATTGCGGATATTGCCGCCAAAGGCAAACCGGCCTACTACGAACCGGGCGTGAACGAAATCATCGCCCGCCTCAAACCGCTGGTGCAAAGCGGCGACGTCATCGTGGTTTTCAGCAACGGCGGCTTCGATGGAATCCACACGCGCCTACTCGCGGAATTGTAGGGGCGTTTCCCCTACATGGGCTCTTCCTGCTTGTTCTGCTCGGCGAGCGCCAGCAGAAGATCGCTCTTGGAAATCGTGCCGATGAGTTGCCGCTCCATCTCGTTGGAAATCACCGGAAGGCGATCCGCGTCGTGGTGTGCAAACGCAGTGAGCGCATGAGCGAGCGTGGCATCCGGCGTGATCGTCGGAAAACCCGTTCGCAGGAGGTCGCGTGCGATCACGAGATTCGCCAGCTGCTGGTCGCTGAGGTAGCTCTTGATGTCGTGCAGAGAAATGACCCCTTTGAACGAGTGGTTTGCGTCCACCACGTAGAGATTCACGAATTGATTGCGTAGAAAACTCTCGGCGATTTCCAAAAACGGCGCGGCCTCCCGGACGCTCTCCGGTTTGGGTTTCATTAAATCCGCCACCCGCAAGGATGGGAACGCGGCGTCAAATATCCCCTCCCCTTTGCGCTTGAGCGATTCCGCATAGATCGATTTGGGGTTGAACCCCCGGCTGACATAATGCGCCACGACGCACGCCAGCATGAGCGGCAAGATTATTTGATAATCCAGAGTCATCTCAAAGAGAACGAGGATCGCCATCAACGGGGCATGCGTGGTCGCAGCCAGCAGCGCGCCCATTCCCACCAGCGTAAACGCGGTCGGCACGAGCGGGGCTCCCGGCCAAAGTGGCGCGGCGCCCAGGGCGAAGAGGTAGCCCATGCATGCCCCCACAAACAGCGTCGGCGTAAAAACGCCTCCCACCGCGCCTGAGCCGAACGTGACGGCGGTCGCCACGAGTTTGAAAATCAAAATGAGCAACAGCATGTACCAGACGTAATGGCCTTGGATCACCTGGTTCACGACGCTGTACCCGTTGCCGCAAACCTCCGGCAGAAAAACCGCCAACCCGCCCACGGCCAGCCCGCCCACGGCCAGCCGCAAAGCTCCGGGACCGGGCAATTTTTTAAACAGGGTCTCGCTGGCCCGCAGCGACCAGAGAAATAAAGGAGCGATCCCTCCCGCCAGCGCTCCCAGCAGGAGGTAGAGGGCAATTTCCCATGTGGAATTGAGCTGCACGGCGGGAATGCTGATCTCATACAGCGGACTCGCGCCGAGGAGTTGGCGCACCGTCAATGTCGCAATGACCGAAGCGAACACCAGCGGCCCGAAACTTTCCATCGCCAGCGAGCGCAGGATGATTTCCGAAACAAAGAGCGCGCCGCCGATGGGGGCGTTGTAGGCGGAGGCGATCCCCGCTGCCGCGCCACAGGCGACCAGCAAGCGCAGCCGGACCATGGAGAGCTTGCGCATTCGGCCCAGAAGCGAGGCAATCATCGCCGAGAGTTGCACCAGCGGGCCTTCGCGCCCGATGGAAGCCCCCGAGGCAATGGAAAAAAGGGCCGAAGTGCATTTCACCAAAGTCAGACGCGAAGAGATCACGCCATCGCCGAGCACAATGGCCTCCATGTAATCCGTCGTGCTCCTGCCCGGTTTGATGCGGTTGCCAAAATAGAGCGTCACGCCCGCCAGCGCGCCACCCAGCGCGGGAATGAGGAGGCGTTGCCACGGTGAAAGCCGGGTGAAGCTTTCCACCAGGCTGCCGGTGTTCTGCGTCAAAATCCAGTGCAGCCATTGAACGAGATCGCGAAAGCCGACAGAAACCAGCGCTCCGAGAAAACCAATCAGCCCTGCCCACAAAAGCGTCACCTGCAATTCGCTGGGACGGACGAGTTCGCTAAAAAGGACCCACGCGCGCAAAAGCCGCAGTTGCCAGGTTTGGGGAGGTGGAAGGTTTTTCGGGTTCACAATTCAGGAGAGCCGGCTACTCCAGCGGCAAGAAAAGAATTTCAATGGTTTCTTTCAACCGCGCGTCGGCTTCAATCAAGAAAACATTGTACTCAGGCCAGTAGCGGAGGCGATGCGGTTTCATCCCCAGCAACCCGAGGCTACTCGAAAGCGACTTTGCCGGGTCGGTCCCCTGAGGGTCATGAAAGCTTGCGAGCAACGCCTTGGAGCGGCTTTCTGCGGAGACATCGCTCGCGCTCGCCACGACATTCAAATGCGCAACGTGCTCCCAACGCATGGAGAACGGCGGTTTGAAAAGCGGTTGCAAAATGATGGGACGAGCGCTTGCGGCGCGGAGCTTTTCCAACTCGGTGAAAAATCCGAGCAGCGGGACGGGCAGTTCGCCTTCCCTTTCAGGCAAACTCCATCGCGGAAAACTCTTGGTCGGTTTGGGCTGCCAGCACCCGGAATACCAAATCGAGAAGAACGGTTTTCCATCCTTCGACTTTGCATCGACGGGAGCCCCGGTGCCATCCAGCTGAATGCACGCCACCGAGACGCATTCCCCCGGTCCCGGGCACGAAGGAACTGCCAGGTAATAGAAAATCTCGGCCGGTTCCGTGGCGCGCGCGAGCAGGTTCAGCGCACCGAGAACCAAACAAGCGGCAATCGGGGTCTGCAATCGGCGGAACCAACTCATGCAAACAGGCTCAAAGAATGTGCGCCAGAAGTCAATGCATCTCCAGTTAGTGCGGTTTTCCCCCATTGGGCTTTCCTGTGCGTTTAAGGTTTTGCTTTGCGCACCGATGCCGGTACACTGCCTCCATGTCCAAACGTGTCCTTTGTCTGCTGGCGGAAGGCTTTGAGGAAATCGAAACATTAACGCCCGTGGACCTTCTGCGCAGGGCCGGGGCCGAAGTGGTCCTCGCGTCGCTCAAACCCGAACGGCTCGTAACCGGGCGCTGCAAAGTCACCGTCCAGGCGGATGTTCCCTTGAGCGATGTGATGCACGAGAGCTTCGACCTGCTCTTTGCGCCCGGCGGCCCCGGTGTCGCGGTGCTTCGAGCCGATGGCCGCCCCGCCCGACTCGCCGCCGATTACGCACGCGCAGGCAAACCGGTGGCGGCGATCTGCGCCGCGCCGACTGTGCTCGCCGATGCCGGACTCCTCACGAATAAACGGTTCACCGCGCATTTTTCCGTCTTCGACGAACTGCCCAACGCGCTCGCGGCCGAGCGGGTTGTGGAAGACGGCCTGCTCATCACCTCGCGCGGTGCCGGAACTGCACTCGATTTCGGCTTGGCGCTCGTGCAGCGACTCTTTGGCGAAAAAGCGCGCAAGGAAGTCGCCGAGAGCATCATGGCGTAATTGCCATTGCGGAATTTGGGTCGGGCGATTTCTCTTTTTCGCGCCTGTACGGTTTTGCGAGAGAAATTCTTTTGCTGGCGCTTTGCCTCTCCAGAGGCTATCGAAGCGGCCCGCAAAGTTCCATTTTCCATGCTCACCATTCGCGATCTCAAAAAAACCGTCGGCGGCCGCACGCTGTTTGAAAACGCCTCGATGCAGGTCAACTACGGCGAACGCGTGGCGCTCGTCGGCCCGAACGGCGCGGGAAAATCGACCCTTTTTGGCCTTATCCTGCGCACGGACGAACCCGACGCCGGGACGATGGAGCGCGACGAATGGACCATGGTCGGTTATCTGCCCCAGGAGAGCGAGCCGGTCGGCGAGGAAACCGTGCTCGATGTCGCCACGGGCCGCGCGGGCGAGCTTGTCGCCTTGGAAAAGCGGCTGCACGCATTGGAGAAAGCGGGGCAAGTCGATATTCCCGAATATTTGGAAGCGCACGCCAAGCACGACGCGCTCAACGATCCGCAGGTCGAAGCCAAGGCGAAGAAAATCTTGCGCGGGCTGGGTTATCGCGAAGAGCAGTTCGAGCGCCGCGCCCGCGAGATGAGCGGCGGCTGGGTGATGCGCGCCCATTTGGCACGGCTGCTCGTGATGGAGCCCGACCTCCTTCTGCTCGACGAGCCCACCAACCACCTCGACCTCCTCTCGCTCCTCTGGCTCCAGGATTATTTGAAGACCTACAGCGGCGCGATTCTCCTCATCTCGCATGACCGCCAGTTCATGGATGAGATTGTTGAGACCGTGTACGAAATCAACGAAACGCGGCTCATCTCCTACACCGGCAACTACACCGATTTCCTGCGCCAGCGCGAGGCCTGCTACGATCAGCAGCTCGCCGCCTACAACAACCAGCAAAAGGAGATTCGCAACCTGCAAGAGTTCTACGAGCGGTTCCGCCAGGTCGCCTCCAAGGCTTCGCAGGCGATGAGCAAGCTCAAGCAGATCGAGCGGATGGACAAAATCGAGAAACCCGTCCCACCGCGCAAACCGTTCCGCTTCCACATCCCCCAACCGCCGCGCGGCGGCCAGCGGGCGATTACGCTCGAAGGGCTCCACATGGCTTACGGCGAGCACAAAGTCTATGAGGGCGTCGATCTCACCATCGAACGCGGCGAGCGCACCGTGCTCGTCGGCCCCAACGGCGCGGGCAAATCGACGCTGCTGAAAATCCTCGCCGGAGTCCTCGAATTCCAGAAAGGCGAACGCAAACTCGGCCACAACGCAAAAATCGGCTACTTCAGCCAGCACCGCGCCGACACGCTCGACGCCAACAAGACCGTCCTCGAAGAAGTCATGGACAGCGCCCCGGAAATCCGCGAGGACGAAGCCCGCGGGATCCTTGGCTCTTTCCTGTTCCGCAAGGACGACATTTATAAGAAGACCGGCATCCTGAGCGGCGGCGAGAAGAGTCGGCTCAACCTCATCAAATTCCTGGTGGACCCGCCGAACCTTCTCCTCATGGACGAGCCGACGACCCACCTCGACATCCACAGCGTCGAATCGCTCATCCTCGCGCTCGCGTGTTACGAAGGGACGCTGGTGTTCATCTCCCACGACGTCCATTTTATCCGCAAACTGGCCACCAAAGTCCTCCACGTCCATTCGGGCCAGCTCTATCCCTACCCCGGCGGCTACGACTACTATCTTGAGAAATCCGGCGCCAGCAGCGACCGCGCCGCGCTGACCTCAAAGTAGCACCCTCGGCGCAACGGCCTTCTCTCCTCTTTCTTCTCGCTCCCAAACTCCATTTGGGAACGCACATCTCCGCGCAACTCCATTGCGCCGGTCTATTTTTTCTGCATCACCATCCGGCACAAAAGCAGGCGCCTGCCAATCCCTTCTTTCGGTTCGTTTCCAATCCTGGATTGGGATCCAACTTGAACCCGGAGGGTTCCAAGCGAATAGCCGGGGGTTGAGCGAAGACACCCCCGGTTTGTCCTCTTCTTCGCGCCTTTGCGGCTTTGCGTGAAAAAATTTCCCGCATCACCCGAAAATTTCCATTGCCTTCCAGGGGCAAGCCGACTACTTTTTCCGCTCCCGTTCGTCCGGGAAAGATTTTTTAAACCGCACACACCTTTCATCATGTCACAACATCGCAGCCTCAAAGGCGCCAGCACCATCACGGTGAAACGCAACGTCCTCAAGCGCTTCGAGCGCGTCGAACTCCTCAAAAAGCGCGGCGCCTGGAAGGCCAACCAAAGCGTGCTCGGCCTGCCCAAGACCAAACCCGAAGCGTAAGCGCTCAGGAGCCATCACGGCTACCATTCCTTTTAAGAAGGCTCTCCGCAAGGAGAGCCTTTTTGTTTCCATGCACCGGCACTCCCCGGTTTCTACCGCTGGCGCAGAAATTCCACGATCTGCTCCGCGAGCCGGAGGCTGATGCCGGGAATCGCCGCAATCTGCTCCGCCGGGGTGCGCCGCAAGCGCGCCACGGAGCCGAATTTCTGGAGCAAAGCCTGTTTGCGCGTGGCGCTCACGCCGGGGCAATCGTCCAGGAGACTCTCGGCAATGCGGCGCTTCATCAAGAGTTGGTGGTAGCCGTTGGCAAACCGGTGCGC
>JAPLTE010000073.1 GCA_026398235.1 Verrucomicrobiota bacterium | reverse complement strand
CTCCATTTGGGAACGCCATTGTCCCGGCAACTCCATTGCCTGGGACAATCCTCTCAAAAGCGTATCCGTCAGTTCCAAGAACAAATCGCCGCAATGGAGTTGCGGCTGCAAGTGCGTTCCCAAATAGAATTTGGGAACGAGGGGAAAGGAGAAAAACTTATCGGTCTAATCCCCATACCCGTTCGGGTGCTTGAGGTGCCAGGCCCAGGCGCTTTCGATGATTTTCTCGATGCTCTGGTATTTGGGTGCCCAGCCGAGTTCGCGCTTCACTTTGTCTGAGGCGGCGATGAGCAGGGGCGGATCGCCCGCGCGGCGCGGTTTCTCTTCCACCGCGATGGTTTTCCCGGTGACTTTCTCGCACGCGACGATGATTTCGCGCACGCTGGTGCCGCCGCCGGTGCCAAGGTTGTAGTAGGCGCTCTCCGGCGCGCCCAGGGCGAGGATGTGGGCCTGCGCGAGGTCCAAAATGTGGATGTAATCGCGGATGCAGGTGCCGTCCGGGGTCTCGTAATCAGTGCCGTAGATTTCGACGTGCGATTTCTGGCCGAGGGCGACTTTCAGGACGTTGGGAATGAGGTGGGTCTCGATGCGATGGTCTTCGCCAAAGGTCTCCGAAGCGCCTGCGGCGTTGAAGTAACGCAGGGCAACGAATTTGAGGCCGTGGATCTCGTCGTACCAGCGGAGGATTTTCTCGAAGAGGAGCTTCGATTCGCCGTAGGGATTGATCGGGCGCTGGGGCAAGGTTTCGTCGATCGGGTTGCGCTCCGGCGGTCCGAATGTGGCGCAGGTGGAGGAGAAAACGAACCGTTTCACGCCCGCGGCCACCATGGCGTCGAGGAGGTTAATGCCGCCATAGACGTTGTTGCGGAAATATTTGGACGGATTCACCATCGACTCGCCCACGAGCGCGTTGGCGGCGAAGTGCATCACGGCATCGGGCGCGACTTCGCGCATCGCCGCGGCAATCTCTTCCGGCTTTTGCAGGTCGCCAAAAATGAGCCGGGCGCGGGGATCGACCGCTGCACGGTGCCCTTCGGTGAGGTTGTCGAACACGGTGACTTCGTGTCCTTGATTGATCATCTGCTCCACGCAAATGCTGCCGATGTAGCCGGCTCCGCCGGTGACGAAAATCTTCATACGTTGGGTTGTTGGTTTGAAATCGCGAGGGTGATTCAAACAGGTTGCCTTCCTGCGATGAAGCGAAAAATTCAACAGTTTCTCCTGTTGCTCCGCGGGGGCAAACGCGCTTTACTACCCAAGCCCCCCTATGAAAATTTTCTGCCTGGCTGCCCTCCTCCTGCCTGTCTTTGCTTTGGCGCAGGATCCGCCACCTTCCGCCTCGGAGGTTCCTGCAAACAACTGGATCAAGGACGGACGTTTTGATAAAACGGAACCCAAAGACAATCTATGGGACGGGGTGGATCAGGAGGGATATCTCTGCGGGTTTGTTCAGGAAGTGGATGCCGTTCTGGAAGCGGGAAATGTGGGCAAACTCTGGTTGCCTCCCAGTGTGCAAGTGGCGGACCTGAATGGGGATGGCCTCTTGGATCTTTTCACCGTGGATGGCTGCGGTTATTTCCGCATCTATTTCAACAGCGGGACCAAACAAGCGCCAAAATTTACCCAAAGTGAACTGATATCGCTTTTTTCCCGTCCGGCGTGGCACGGGTCCGTGCGGGTGGAAAGTGCATTCCATGCCTGTCTCGCGGATTTAGAGAATCGTGGGGTCCTGACGATGTTCCTGGGGGATTATATGGGGCGGCTTTTCATGATCAAGAACACCGGCAACCCGAAAGCGCCGGAGTGGCGCCAGCCGGCCCGAATGGAGGAAGTGACCCTTCCGACCACCAGGGATGGCCACCTCTGGGCAAACCTGCTCGCACCGGTCGTGGGCGATTGGAATGGGGACGGAAAGCTGGACGTTGCCGTGGGCGAGGGGAGCTACTCGGCAAATAGCGTCCACCTGCTGCTCAATAAAGGCACCAACAGCGCGCCCAAGTTTGACGAAGAGGGCCACGAATACCTCGCCTTCGGAGAGGGTCGCGAACAGCTTGTGCCGACGGTAGTGGACTGGAACGGGGACGGTTTGCCCGATCTTCTGGTCGGAGACCGGATGGGGAACATCAGCCTCTACTTGAGCAAAGGGCCGTGGAAAAAGGGCAGCCAGTTGGAACTTCAGCCCGAACCGGTGAAATTTGGGACCCAAAACAGCATTGGGACGGGGCGCATCGGAGCCCGTTGCGTGAGTCCCACCGTCGCGGACCTGAATGGGGACGGTTTATTTGATCTCGTGATAGGCAAATCCAACGGGCGGATTGCTGTCGCTTATAATATCGGAACCCCAACCGAGCCAAAATTCGGGTTGCCGGTCGATTTACGGGGCTCGGATCTATTTAAAACGCAACTCGTTCCTAAGGACAGGGCGAAGGGGGGATCTTGGGAGACGCGCTTTGGTCAGAATGATGGGAATCTTTTAGGTTTCTTCAGCTGCGTGACCCCGGAAGAAGACCCCGAGGCGGCTGGGACGTATGGCTCCCGGGTATTGAAATTTGGTTATAATCCCAATCTGAACAAAATCATCCGTAGGCAACCGGCCGTGTTACCGCCAGAATACTTGGATACTACATTGTCCCGTCTGGCCTCGCACATTCGAGCCGATGGCACTGTGAACTCCGATGCTATGGGGATAGAGCGTGCCTCGTGTGGTGCAGATTCCAATACTTTGATTCTCCGGCGGTTTTTGGATTCTGGATTTCTTAAACCGGGCGCCAATTACAAGCTGAGCTTCAGAGTCAAGGGGCGCGGGGTCAAAAATGGCGTTCTTCGCTTTTCTCTGTGTGGCGCGCTGCTGAAGGACAAGAAACTAGATAAGCGCATCTCTACAAACTGGGTTATGGATGCGGCCATGCAGGATGAAACTTTCAGTGTGAGTCCCAACTGGTCCGTAGTGACCAAGACCCTGAATGTTCGCTTTCCTAAAGAGGCGGATCTGAACTCGCCGGAGCGATGGAAAAACGCGGCAAAATTAGAATACCTTGGACTGATCGAGATCCGTTCCAATGTGGAACCCGAGGCCGGGGTGCTCTATATTGACGACATGCAATTGACGCCGATGTGATGCATCGGGCGGGTGCATTTCCCTATTCCTGATAGGTTCCCTTGGTGACGCCCAGTTGGGATTGCGCCTGCAATTCGTTCCAAAGGTGCGCGCCGTTTTGCTTTCCGCCAAGAAGGCTCTGGTAGGCGTTGAGAATGCGCCCGGTCTCCTCGCCCGATTCCTCCAGCAATTCCACCCGGAAATGCCGCACCCCGGCGGCGACGAGTTCGTCGTAAAATTGCGCGCCGGTTTGGGGAATGGCATTGAAAAGCGTGTTGCGGCAGCCCACGTCCGCGCGCAGCGGGTGGGAACACCCGACGCGGTCGCGCAGATGGACGCGGTGCCGGTCGCACGGTCGCCCGCAATCGAGGTGGGAGGTGCCTTCGGAAAGGAACGCTGCAAAAACGCAGTGCTCCATGTGAAACATCGGCATGTGCTGGTGGAGCGTGAGTTCAAACCAATCGGGCGGGGCATTCCGCAGCAGATCGAGCACCTGGCCGAGGTTCAGGTCGTAGGAGATTGTGACGCGCTCCAGCCCCTTTTCCATAAAGAACGCGGCGGTGAGCGGATTGGCGACGTTGAGGGAGAAATCGCCGATTTTGCGCAGCGGGCTTTGGCGGAAATATTCCAGCGCGCCGAGGTTGCGGAGGAGAACGCCATCCGGTTGCGCCGCTTCGATGAGCTTGAAAAAACCTTGCTCGCCCGCTTTTTGGATGCGCGGGGTGGCGAGGAAAATCGCGGTCTGCGCTTTGCTTGCGCGCACCTTCGTCACAGCGTCTTTGTAGCGACGGAGATCTTCGAAATCG
>JAPLTE010000032.1 GCA_026398235.1 Verrucomicrobiota bacterium | reverse complement strand
TGGGGAACGCGCTGGCCGCACGGACCATAGCGGTCATTGCCTATAGCCCCGCCACCAACCTGCCCAACCCGCTGGACGCCAGCGTTCCTGTGCTTATCAACATGGGCGGCCTCGATCTCAAGTTTGGGAACCCGATCCACCTCGACAAGCTGATTCTTGCGGCCAGAGCCCAAGGCGCGCCTTGGCTGGGCCTGTTTCAGGCCAAGGTGCCACACAACGGCCACGGCGACCCCGCCTTTGTGATGGATTGGACCCGCTGGGTGGTCCAATGGCGCGTGCCCGAAACCATTCCCGCCGATGCTCCGGTTCAACTCAAGCCGTTGGCGATTGAAGAGGGATGGCTGGGCCGGATGGGGTTCAACTCGGACCTCAATGATCCGCATCCCGAAGGCCCGGACGCGGTGGGGGTTCGCGCGTTTTCTCAAGGCAGGGCGGGAACCTCTTACTGGCTGCCGAATGAATCGCTGGCCTGGGCATGGAAGGAGTATTGCCTGCGCCCGGATGTCCGCTTTGTCAACGGCATGGGTGAGGAACCTGTGCTGCGCAATGCCTCCTTCGTCAACTCGATCGGCATGCGGCTGGTGAGGATTCCTGCCGGACATTTTCTCATGGGCAGCGCGGCCGACGAGGAGCAACGGGCCGAGGACGAAACCTCGCACCCGGTCACCATTACAAAACCTTTCTACATGGCCGCCACCGAAGTCACCCAAGCCCAGTGGCAGAAAGTCATGGGCAGCAATCCATCGGGCTTTTTGGCCGATGTCAATCCGGTGGAGAAGGTCAGCCATGACCAGGCCCGGGAATTCTGCAATGCACTCAGCCGACTGGAGGGGCGCACCTACCGTTTGCCGACCGAAGCGGAATGGGAATATGCCTGCCGCGCAGGCACAACAACCCCGTTCCATTTCGGCTGGTCGATTGACACCGATCTGGCCAACTACCGGGGCGATGTCGGCTATGGCGGCGGCACTGCCGGAATGGACCGTCGCCGGTCATGCCCGGTGGCGCTGTTTCCGGCCAACGCCTGGGGGCTTTATGACATGCACGGCAACGTGTTTGAATGGTGCGCTGATTGGTATGGCGCATATCCCACCGAAGCCGTTTCCGACCCCAAGGGTCCCCAGACCGGGACTCAGAGGGTGTTTCGCGGCGGGGCGTGGTACACCCTGCCACAGCTCACACGCGCCGCTTTCCGCGGCATGTCCGCTCCGGGTTATAAGAGTCTGATGGTCGGCTTCCGGGTGGTTGTCGACAAAGAGAAATGACCTGGGGAACACATCCCCGGGTCCAAGCTGGCCTGCGGCGAGACCGGAAGCATTGGAGCGTGGAAGGATTTGCGCTTCGGCATGAGGATCACCTTGTGGGCCAGTGCGTCTAACGGGTCTGGAGATCTCCTGGTCGCTCAAACGGGAGGACAAAAGCCTGACAAAGACCTTCCCATCCCTTCATTTTTTGTGCGAACGTGGCAACGCGCCTTTGCGTCTTTGCGCGAGCAAAAACGGTTTCTCCAAGAAGGGGATTGATAAATCTCCTCCGCCCCGTCTTAATTCCAGACACGCTTTTTTCCGATGCCCAAGAATACCGACCTCAAAAAAATCCTCCTCATCGGCTCCGGCCCGATCGTCATCGGCCAGGGCTGCGAATTTGACTATTCCGGCGTGCAAGCCTGCAAGGCGCTGGCCGAGGAAGGCTACGAAGTGGTGCTGGTCAATTCCAACCCGGCCACGATCATGACCGACCCGGAGTTCGCCTCGCGCACCTACATTGAGCCGATCACGGCGGAAGTGGTCGAGCGCATCATCGAAGCCGAGCGGCCCGATGCGCTCCTGCCCACCCTCGGCGGCCAGACGGCGCTCAATACCGCGATGGAACTCGTGCGCAACGGCGCGCTGGAACGCTGGAACGTCAAGCTGATCGGCGCCAATGCCGAGGCGATCGAAAAGGGCGAAGACCGGTTTAAATTCAAGGAGGCGATGATCAAGATCGGCCTCGACGTGCCCAAATCCGGCATCGCCCACACCGCCGAGGAAGCCCGCAAAGTCGCCGCCGAGATCGGCACGATGCCGCTCATCATCCGGCCCGCCTACACGCTGGGTGGCGCGGGCGGCGGCATCGCCTACAACCGCGAGGAGTATGACGAGATCATCGCCCGCGGGCTCGATCTCTCCCCGGTGAGCGAAGTGCTCGTCGAGGAATCGCTCCTCGGCTGGAAGGAATACGAGATGGAAGTCATGCGCGACCGCGCGGACAACTGCGTCATCATCTGTTCCATCGAAAACTTTGATCCGATGGGCGTCCACACCGGCGACTCCATCACCGTCGCCCCGGCCCAGACCCTCACCGACAAGGAATACCAGCTCATGCGCGATGCTTCCTTCGCGGTGATCCGGGAAATCGGCGTCGAAACCGGCGGCTCCAACATCCAGTTCGCCGTGAACCCGGAGAACGGGCGGATGATCGTCATCGAAATGAACCCGCGCGTCTCGCGCAGTTCGGCGCTCGCCTCCAAGGCCACCGGGTTCCCGATTGCGAAGATCGCCGCCAAGCTCGCCGTCGGCTACACCCTCGACGAAGTCCGCAACGACATCACGCGCGAAACTCCGGCCAGCTTCGAGCCGACGATCGACTATTGCGTGGTCAAAATTCCGCGTTTTGCCTTCGAGAAATTCCCGCAGGCCGACGCGACACTCACCACGCAGATGAAGAGCGTGGGCGAGGCGATGTCCATCGGGCGCACCTTCAAGGAGGCGCTCCAAAAATGTCTGCGTTCGCTGGAAATCGGGCGCTTCGGCCTCGGCGGCGACGGCAAGCAACTCCCGGCCCTCCTCGCGGACGGGACGTGGGACATCGACCTCATCACCCGCAAGCTCGCCACGCCGAATTTCCTGCGCGTTTTCTATCTCCGCTATGCCTTCCTGGCCGGGTTCGACATGGAGAAAATTTTTGAGCTGACCAAGATCGACCGCTGGTTCCTTGTGCAGATCAAACAGCTCGTCAACGAGGAGTTCCTGTACGAAAACAACCCCACGGAAATCCCGCTCCTGCGCGCCAAGAAACTCGGCTTCTCCGATCGCCAGCTCGCCCATTTCGCGGGGATCACCGAGGGCGAAATCCGCGCGCAACGCAAGGCGGCGGGGATCGTTCCCACCTACCGCCTCGTGGACACGTGCGCGGCGGAATTCGAGGCGTACACTCCGTATTACTACTCCACCTACGGCGACGAAAACGAAACCAAGCCGTCGGATGGCCGCAAGAAAATCATGATCCTCGGCGGCGGCCCCAACCGCATTGGGCAGGGCATCGAGTTCGACTACTGCTGCGTCCACGCCTCGTTCGCTTTGCGGGAAGCCGGGTTTGAGACCATCATGGTCAACTCCAACCCGGAGACGGTTTCCACCGACTACGACACCAGCGATCGCCTCTACTTCGAGCCGCTCACGCTCGAAGACGTGCTCAACATCTACGAGCAGGAAGGGTGCTGGGGGGCCATCGTGCAGTTCGGCGGCCAGACGCCGCTGAACCTGGCCAACGGCCTCAAGGAAAACGGCGTCAACATCCTCGGCACGCAGCCCGAAAGCATCGACACCGCCGAGGACCGCAAAAAATTCTCGGCCATGATCGACAAGCTGGCCCTGCTTTGCCCGCCCAACGGCACAGCCACCAACGAGGCGGAAGCCGTCGAAGCCGCCACGCGGATCGGCTACCCCGTCGTCGTCCGCCCCTCGTTCGTGCTCGGCGGCCGCGCGATGGAGATCGTGTACAATGAAGCCGACCTGCGCCGCTACATTCGCACCGCGGTGGAAGCCAGCCCGGAGCGGCCGGTTTTGGTGGACCGCTTCCTCGAAGATGCCGTGGAAGTCGATGTCGATTGCATCTGCGACGGCGAAACCGCCGTCATCGGGGCAATCATGGAACATATCGAGTATGCGGGGATCCACAGCGGCGACAGCGCCTGCGCCATCCCGGCGTTCTCGCTTTCGGATTTCGTGAAAGCGACCATCAGCGACGCCACCAAGGCGATGGCGCGCGAGCTCAACGTCAAGGGGCTCATGAACGTGCAGTTCGCGGTGAAGAACGAGATCGTCTATATTTTGGAGGTCAACCCGCGCGCCTCGCGCACCGTGCCGTTCGTCTCCAAGGCGACCGGCGTGCCGCTTGCCAAGCTGGCCGCCCGCGTCATGGCGGGCGAGACGCTCAAGGACCTCGGGTTCACCGAGGAAATCATCCCGGACCATTACTCCGTGAAGGAAGCGGTCTTCCCGTTCATCAAATTCCCCGGAATCGACATCGCGCTCGGGCCGGAAATGAAATCGACCGGCGAAGTCATGGGAATCGACGAAGACCTCGGCCTGGCTTACGCCAAGGCGCAGATGGCCGCCCAGCCGCCGCTCCCGATGAGTGGCAACATCTTCCTGAGCGTGCGCGACGCCGACAAAGCCGAAGCCGCCGTGCTCGCCGAACGCTTTGAGCAACTCGGCTTCAAGCTCTACTCCACCGGCGGCACCGCCAAGGCGCTCGCCGCTGCGGGCGTGCCCGTGAATAAACTGTTCAAAGTTACTGAAGGGCGTCCGAACGTGCTGGATATGATCAAGAACGGCGAGATCGACTTCATCATCAACACCCCGAGCGGCAAGATCCCGCGCGAGGACGAGGTGAAAATCCGCAGCGCCGCCGTGTCCAACCGCATTCCCATCATGACGACCTTGAGCGGCGCGAAAGCGAGCCTCAACGGCATCTGCTCCATGAAAACCAAGGGCCTGCGCGTCAAGCCGATCCAGGAATACCACAAGGCGCTCAGCGAACGGGAGTAGCGCCCCATTGCCATGAAAAAGCTGGCGCTCCCCGCAGTCATCCTGCTTGCGATTCTGGTGGGAGCCGTGTGCCTTGCGGAGCAGATTTTCGGAGTGAATTTTGAAAGCTCGGATGGACTGTGGTGTGATTCCACCTGTCCATTCAAAGCACGCGGTTTTTCCATCGTACTTGCTGATTTTGAAAAATACCGAAGCAAGGTGCATGACCCCGGGCTTGCTTTGGTCCGCACCACGCGCCCTCCGCTCCATTTCTTTTCTCTTACGCGCAAGCCGGAATGGTGTGTGCCCTATGCAAAACCTTCCGGGCATGCCAACCCGTTCCTTTGAGGGGGATTTTCTCTCGTTCTCCTCGTTCCCAAACTCCATTTGGGAACGCACTTGTCCCCGCAACTCCATTGCGGCTATATTACGCTATGCGCACGCGCTACCGCATCCAAGCCCCAGGCCACGCGCACTTTGTCACCTCAACCGTTGTCGAGTGGCTCCCCGTCTTCACCTCCTCGGCCTGTTGTGATGTCCTCATCCGCTCCTTCGAGCATTGCCGCGAACACAAAGGGTTGCGGATTCATGGCTGGGTTATTCTCGACAACCACTTCCACGCGATCCTCTCCGGGCCGGAGCTGGCCAACACCATCCGCGACTTGAAGCGTTTCACCTCACGCGCTCTGCTGGAGCAAATCCGCGCCGAGGGGCGTGAATGGCTGCTTAACCAACTTGCGTATTACCGCGCCGCGCACAAATCCGCCAGCGAGCATCAAGTCTGGCAGGAGGGGGTTCATCCGCAGGCGATTTTGGGAGATCAGATGATGTTGCAGAAGCTGGAGTATTTGCACAACAACCCGGTCAAGCGCGGCATGGTTGCAGCACCGGAGGACTGGCGTTACTCGTCGGCGCACGAGTGGAATAAAGGGGCGCTGCCGGTGATGAAGTGCGATGCGTGGCGGTAGGCGCTCCCCACTGCGCAATGGAGTTGCGCGGACAAGTGCGTTCCCAAATGGAGTTTGGGAACGAGGGGAAAGTCGCGTAGCAGCAAACACACGCCCGCCGCAATTCTTTCTTCGTGCCTTCGTGCCTTCGTGTGAGATAGAATCCGCTCCGCCCGTGGAAAAACCCGTTGCCGTCCAGTATTGCGCCACTTTTCTCAAACCGGAGATGCTCCACATCTACCGGCAGATCACCGCTTTGCGCAATTGGCGGCCGGTGGTGCTCTGCCAGAAGCGGGAGGAATCCGGGCGCTTCCCCTTTGATCCGGACGCCCTGATCATCCTCCCCAAACCGGCCACACATGGGCTGCGCCGGATCTGGGTCAAACAAATCTGCCGCCGTCCGGTGATGATCTATCGCAGCGAGGCGCGCCGGATCGCGGCGGAAATCCAGCGCGTGAACGGGCGGGTTCTCCACGTTTATTTTGGAAACATCGGGGTCCAGCTTCTGCCGCTGCTGCGCAACTCCCCCGTGCCGGTCATCGT
>JAPLTE010000007.1 GCA_026398235.1 Verrucomicrobiota bacterium | reverse complement strand
AATGACCTCGTTCCTGATCTGCCTGATTTTTGGCAATTGGGTGATCCGTAAATTGATCGGCCTCAAGATCGGCCAGCCGATTCGCACCAAGGAAGAGGTGCACAAATTGGCCGAACTGCACGGCGGCAAACGTGGCACACCGACCATGGGCGGCATCCTGATCTTGGGAGCGGTCGCGGCATCCACGCTGTTGTGGGCCCGCCCGGATAACACGTTTGTCTGGCTTGCCCTTTTCTCGATGCTGTGGCTGGGAGCGCTCGGGTTCATCGATGACTACATCAAAGTGACCAAGAAGAAGTCCGACGGCCTTCCGGGGCGCGTGAAGCTGCTCGCGCAATTTGCTTTGGCGGCCATCGTCACGGCCTTTTTCGTGCTCAACCCGGCCCTGGAAATCCAGGCGAAGGAACTGTTCGTGCCCTTCTACAAAGGGGCGCTCGTGCAGAACCTCGGCGGGTTCACCTTCCTCTTTTTCGCGCTGGTGATTGTGGGAACCTCCAACGCGGTCAACCTGACCGACGGCCTGGACGGGCTGGCCACCGGCTGCACCATCACGGCGGCGTTTGCCTATGCGATTGTCGCGTATGCGGCAGGCAATGTGAAAATTGCCGAGTATCTGCAAATCCCTTTTTATTCCCAATCCGGCGAACTCACCGTGTTGTGCATGTCGCTCGTCGGAGCCGGGATGGGGTTTCTCTGGTTCAACGCTTACCCGGCCCGCGTTTTCATGGGCGACACCGGCTCGCTCGCGATTGGCGGCGTGCTCGGCGTGGTCGCCATCTGCACCAAACAGGAACTCCTCCTGCTGGTCGTGGGCGGCATTTTCGTCATCGAAGCGCTTTCCGTTATTTTGCAGGTCGCGAGCTTCAAGCTCACCGGGAAACGGATCTTCCGGATGTCCCCCATTCACCATCATTTTGAACTCCTCGGCTGGAAGGAAAACACGGTGATCGTCCGGTTCTGGATCCTCGCCATCATGTTCGCCTTCCTCGGTCTCGCGACGCTCAAACTCCGTTAATACAAATAGCCGCAAAAATGCACAAAATGCGCAAAAAGAGAGGATGGAATCTCCTGAATGCTTGGGAGGGGAGGCACGCCCCCTCCCCATCGCGCTCGGAGAGCGCGATCCACCTGGTGGATCGGCCGCTCCGCGGGCGATTCCGGGAGAGCGCGTTGCAACCCGGTCTTTTCTTTTGCGCTTTTTGCGCCTTTTTGCGGCTCAATCCATGAAATCGTCCTACGCACAGCAACAAATCGCGGTCCTCGGCCTCGGCTCCAGCGGAGAGGCTGCGACGCACCGGCTTCTGGAGGAAGGAGCGTGCGTGAGCGTTCTGGATAGCGGGGATTCGGAAAAACTCCGCGCCGCCGCCGAACCGCTTCGTGCCGCCGGAGCCCACGTGCTGCTCGGCCGCGTTGCCGAAGAGGATGCCGCCGCGTATGATCTCGGCGTACTCAGCCCGGGGATCGATCCCGCCGTGCCGCTCGTGCGCCATTTGGTCGCGAAAGGCGTCCCGATCATCGGGGAACTCGAACTCTCCTATTCGCTGTGCGCCTGCCCCGTGGTGGCCATCACCGGCACCAACGGCAAGACGACGACGACGCAATTGGTGGAGCGGATGTTGAATGCCTGCGGCGTGCGCACACTGGCGGCGGGCAACATCGGCCCGTCCTTCGCCGCGCGGGTTCGGGAAAGCGCCCATCTCGATATGATGACGCTGGAGGTCAGCTCGTTCCAACTGGAAACGATCCGCGCCTTCCGGCCCGCCATCAGCGTTTGGCTCAATTTCCAGGCCGATCACCTCGACCGCTACGCCTCGATGGAGGAGTATTACGCCGCCAAGGTCCGCATCTTCGAGAACCAGACAGCGGACGACTTCGCCATCGTCAAACGCGAAGACAAGTTGCCGCCGCTCAAAGCGCAGACGCTCACCTTCAGCGCCTATTCGCAAGGGGGCGATCTCGATTTGCGCAACGGCGTGATCCATTTCCACGGCAAACCGGTGTTGCGCATGGAAGACACGCAGCTGAGCGGATTGCACAACGCCGAAAACCTCATGGCGGCGCTGGCCGTGGGAGCCGTGCGCGGGCTCGACTTCGCGCCGATGCTCCAGGCGTTGTGCTCCTACAAAGCCCTTCCGCACCGCTGCGAGCGGGTGGGAACGGTCGACGGCGTCGATTACGTCAACGACTCCAAAGCAACCAACCTCGATGCGCTGGAAAAAGCGCTCCTTTCCGAGACCCGCCGCGTGGTGCTCATCGCAGGCGGCAAGGACAAGGGGTTCGAGTTCGACACGCTCACGGACCTTGTGGCTTCCAAGGCCCGCTCGGTGGTCTTGATTGGCGAGATGGCCAAGCGCATTGCCGGTTTTTGGGCCTCGCGCGTCCCGTGCAAACACGCCGCCACCCTGGCCGAAGCCGTCACGCTCGCACGGGCCGATGCACAGCCCGGCGACGTCATTCTTTTCTCTCCCGGCACCTCCTCGTTTGATATGTTCAAAAGCTACGCGGACCGCGGCGACCAATTTCGCTCCCTCGTTCAATCTCAACTCCACTCCCTATGACACTCTTCCCCAAAAAAACGACCCCACGCAGTTCCGCCACTGCCCGGCGGACACTGGAAGCCGCTGTCGCACGCCGCGCCTCCCGTTCTCCCATGATCGAGGAAGACGAAGAGCCGACAACAAGCTTCAAAACAGCGCTCGTCGTCGTGCTCTTGCTGCACGTCGTGGCGGGCGGCGGCATCCTGATGTTTGACCGCATCAAGACACACCGGCTCAGCAGCGGCGCGGCAACGGCGGCTCCCGCCAAAACCGCATTCCAGCCCGCCGCCGCTCCAGCCGCAGTACGGCCCAAGCCTTTGGCAGCTCCCGTGGTTTCCACGTCTTCCGTCGCGCCAGTGGAGGTCGCCAAAAAACCTGTGGCCGCGCCGGTCGCTTCTGCGGCTCCGGCGACACATGCCGCACCGGTCGCCGAGGTAAAGCACACCGCAACCTCCTACACCGTGGCCAAGGGCGACACCGCCCTGAGCATCGCAAAAAAGCTCCACGTCAGTTACGACGAATTGCTCAAGCTCAACAAAATCGCCGATCCCAAAAAATTGCGGATCGGCCAGAAATTGCACCTCCCTGCCAAAACCCGTTCCACCGCCAACTAGTCCTGAAGAATAGCCGCAAAAATGCACAAAATGCGCAAAAAGAGAGGATGGAATCCCCTGAATACTTGGCAGGCGGGTGGGCACGCGCCATCCCCATCGCGCTCGGAGAGCGCGATCCAGGTGGATCGACCGCTCCGCGGGCGATTCCGGGACAGCGAACCACAACCCAGTCTTTGTTTTGCGCCTCTTTGCGGCTCATCCCGGTTTTAACTTAACGATTCCAAACGCCGAACGCTTCCGCATGAAATTCGCCGCACTGGGCCTGCTCCTCTCCGTGACCACGATGGTGGTGATCGGGATGGTTATGCTCTTCAGTACGGGCTCGTTCAGCCGGGACGCTTACAAAAGGCAAAAGCCAAAAGCGGCCATCACTGCCGCCGCCGCCGCGGGTGAGACGAAGGCGGAAAAAGAGATACTCTGGGATCCGGCCTGTCTCGTCAAACGCCAGGCGATGTGGCTCGGGATCGGCCTTGCCGTCTGCATCGGAGCGGCTCTGCTCGACTACCATTTCTGGCAAAAAAGCTGGCCTTACTGGTTTGGTCTCGCCGTGGTCCTTTTGGCGGCTTGTTTCGTTTTTCCGAAAATCAACGGTTCGCACCGATGGATTCGCTACGGCTCGCTTTCCTTCCAGCCGTCCGAGATCGGAAAAATCGCCGCGATCACGTTCCTCGCCGCCTGGTTTCACAAATACCAGGAACAGACGCGGGAATTCTGGAAAGGGATCGGTTTCCCGCTGGGCATCGTCGCAATCCTGCTCGCATTCATTGCGCCGGAAGTCGATTTGGGCACGACCTCCATCATCGGCGGCACCGCGTTTGTCATGCTGTTTGTGGCCGGAGCAAAATCGCGTTATCTGCTCCCGCTGCCCGTTTTGGGCGTGGCAGGGATTCTCTTCGTGGCGATTCACATCCCGGAACGGCTCAAACGGCTCGGCGCATTTTTGGATTTGGAAAACCACAAGGAAGGCGGCGGCTACCAGCAATGGAACGGCTTGATCGCCCTCGGCTCCGGCGGCGTGGACGGCCTCGGTCTCGGCAACGGCCGACAGAAATTCATGTATCTGCCCGAGGCGCACACCGACTTCATTTTCCCGACGATCGGCGAAGAACTTGGCCTGATGTTCACCCTCCTGATCGTCTTCTGCTACGTCCTCATGATCATCTGCGGCATCGCCATTTCGCTCAACGCCCGCGAACGGTTCGGCATGCTGGCGGGCGTGGGGATCACCACCATTTTGGCGCTCCAGGCCGCGATGAACATCGGCGTCACCACGGCCGTGCTTCCCAACAAAGGGATTCCCCTGCCGTTCATCAGCTACGGTGGCTCCAACCTCGTCTTTTGCCTCTTGGGGATCGGCATCCTCCTGAACATCTACCGCAACGGCGGCTCGGAAAAAACCGTGCGCGCCACCACCAAACCGCGCTCCCTCGTCACCCCGCGAATTTGAACCACTGATGAAAATTGCAATCGCAGGCGGGGGAACAGGCGGGCATTTGTTTCCGGCATTGGCCGTGGGCGAAGTCTTGTTGGACCGCGGTCACGAGGTGCTCATTTTCATTTCGGAAAAAGAGATCGATGCGCTCGCCATCCAGGGCCGCTCCGAATTCCGCTTCGAGAAGTTGCCGAGTATTGGGATGCCCAGCCTCTTCTCCCCGGCCATGTTCACCTTTTTCCAGCGCTTTAACGCCAGCTTCGCCCCGTGCCGGAGAATCTTTGCCGAGTTCCAGCCGGACGCCGTACTCGGCATGGGCGGGTTTACCTCCACCCCGCCGATTCTGGCCGGCAAACTGCGCCGCATCCCGACGTTTCTGCACGAATCCAATGCCATTCCCGGCAAAGCCAACCGGCTCAACGCCCGCCTGGTCGATGCCGTGCTGCTCGGGTTCGAGGAATGCAGGTGCCATTTTCCAAAATCGCGCTGCGAAGTGACCGGCACGCCCATCCGTCGCTCGCTGGCCCGGCGCGTTCCCCGTGAGCAAGCGCTGGCCGGGTTCGGCTTGCAGCCCGCCCTCCAGACGGTGCTCGTCATGGGCGGCAGCCAAGGGGCGCGCGGGATCAATGCGGCAATGCGCTCCGCCGCCGCAAAACTGACCGGTCTTCAAATAATCCACCTCACCGGAGCCGCCAACGCTGCGGAGTTGACGCAAGCCTACCAGGAGGCGGGAATTCCCGCCCATGTCGCGGCGTTTTGCCCTGCCATGGAGAACGCCTACAGCGCGGCGGATCTCGTCGTGGCCCGGTCCGGTGCGGCAAGCCTTTCGGAGATTTCCCATTTTGGGCTCCCCTCCCTCCTGATCCCCTACCCCTACGCGGCGGAAAATCATCAGCAATTGAATGCGGAAATATTTGCCCGCGCGGGGGCTGGCAAGCTATTAGAAGAGAGCGAAACCACAGGGGAAACGCTGGCGGCGGCGATCCGAAAGCTCGCCGACGATCCGGAGTTGCTTCAGATTATGGCCGCTCACAGCCAAAGCCTTGCCCCGCGGGATGCCGCAGCCGCGGTTGCGGACACGATTGAAAATTTAAAGTGAACAATACGAGCGAAATTTTAGCCGGGATTCTGGTGGGAGGCGGACTCCGCATCCATCTCATCGGCGTGGCCGGTTCCGGGATGAGCGGAATCGCCGGGCTGTTGATCGCGATGGGGCACTCGGTTTCCGGGTCGGACCGGGTCACCACCGTCGAAGTCCGGCGGCTGGAGGAGCTCGGCCTGGAATTTCACCAGCCGCAGAACGCCGCCAACATTCATTATGCTGATCTCGTCATCTACTCCTCGGCGATCCGCCCCGGCAACGTCGAATACGACGAGGCGATCCGCCAGGGAGTGAGCATGGTGCGCCGGGCGGATGCGCTCGCAGCCATCATGCATTGCAAACGCGGGATCGTCGTGGGCGGGATGCACGGCAAGACCACCACCTCCTCCATGGCGGCCCATGTGCTGCGGGTGGGCGGGGCGAAACCGTCGCACTATGTCGGCGCGGAAATCCCGATTCTCGGCACCAACGCCCATTGGGACATTGAAGGCGAATGGTTCGTGGCCGAGGGGGACGAGAGCGACGGAACGCTGGCGAATTACCACGCGGAACACGCAATCATCCTCAATATTGAAGAGGAACACCTCGACTATTACGACGACCTCGCGGCCATAGAAGGGGTTTTCAACCAGTTGATGGACCAGACGCAGGGGAAGATTTTTTATTGCGCGGATGATTCCCACGCAGCCCGCCTGTGCTGCAATCGCAAGGGGGCCATTTCCTTCGGAGCCGCGCCCGATGCGGACTACCGTTTCGCGGCGCTGCGCGACGCCAATTTTCAATCCCGCTTCGAGGTCCTCTGCCGGGGCGCGCGGCTGGGCGAAGTCGAGTTGAACGTCCCCGGTCGTCACAACGTAAGCAACGCGATGAGCGTCATCGCACTCGCCAGCGAGCTGGGCATCCCGTTCGAGAAGATCGCGGCGGCGCTCGCCTCTTTCCGTGGCGCGCGGCGGCGTTTTGACATCAAATACCGCAGCGACAAATTCCTCGTGGTCGACGATTACGCGCACCACCCGAGCGAGGTCCGCGCGACGCTGGCCACCGCGCGCAACGGCGGGCACGGCCGCAACATCGTCCTCTTCCAGCCGCACCGGTTCACGCGCACCTTGAAACTCAAAGAGGAATTCGGCTGCGCCTTTGACGATGCGCAATTTGTTTTCCTCGCCGACATTTATCCCGCCAGCGAACCGCCGATCCCCGGCGTCACAGGCCAGACCATCGCCGATGCGATGGAGGCGCACGGGCATCACAGCGGCAAATACATCCCGAACCGGGCGCAGATGGTCCTGGAAGCGGGCCGCATTTTGCAGCCGGGCGATTGCTTGCTGAGCCTCGGCGCGGGGAACATCCACGAACAAGGGGCGATCCTGGCGCGCGATCTCGCCGCAATGGAAGAGATGCACGCCGCGATGGGTGAAGGGGTCGTGAAATTGTACGAGCCGCTCGCCAAACACACCACCCTGCGGGTCGGCGGCCCCGCCCAATTCTGGCTGGAGCCGGAAACCGAAGTCGGTTTCGCGCGGCTCGTGGCCCACTGCCAGCAACGCGGAGTGCCGCTCATGATGATCGGGCGCGGCTCCAACCTGCTCGTGCGCGATGGCGGCGTGCGCGGCGCGGTGGTCCATCTGGAACGCGGAGAATTCCACCGGCTCGAAATTGACGGCACACGGATCACCGCCGGGGCGGGCGTGAAGCTCAAGGAGCTTGCACAGGCTGCAAAAACAGCGGGCATTGGCGGCTTCGAATGGATGGAAGGCATTCCCGGCAATGTCGGCGGTGCGCTGCGGATGAACGCCGGAGCGATGGGTTCGGAAACCTTCGGTCAGGTGATTTCGCTCCGCGTGGTCGATAGCGAAGGGCAGATTCAAACCCGGGTTCCGGGCGACCTGGAAATCCGCTACCGGGGCGTGCCAAGCCTCGGGCGTCAATACGCGACGAGTGCTGTATTTGAAGGGTTCGCGCGGCCTTCCCAGGAGAGCGCCCACATCATGGACGATTACGCGCACAAACGCTGGGCGATCCAGCCCAAGGAGCCGAGCGCGGGCTGCACGTTCAAGAACCCAAAAGAAATTCCAGCGGGCCAGTTGATTGAGGAACTCGGGCTCAAGAACACGCGCATCGGCGGGGCATGCGTCTCGACATTGCACGGCAACTTTTTTGTCAACGACGCCCATGCCACCGCTGCCGACGTGCTGGCATTGATCGATCAAGTCAAAGCCGTCGCCCTGGAAAAACGGGGCATTGCGCTCGAAACCGAAGTGCAAATCATCGGCGAAACCGAAAGTTTTCTGAAATGAACAGCCTCGCCCATAAACGCATCGCAGTCCTCAAGGGAGGCCCCGGCTCCGAACGCCAAATCTCGCTGGCCTCGGCGGCGGGCGTTGCCGGAGCGTTGCGCGAACTCGGCGCGGCGGTGATCGAAGTGGACGTGACGGGCCCCCATTTTGAACTCCCGCACGAAATCGATCTCGCGTTTAATATGATCCATGGCACGTTTGGCGAGGACGGCCAGTTGCAGCGCGAACTCGAAGCGCGCGGCATCCCCTACACCGGCGAGGGCGTGCGCGGCAGTGAACTCGCGTTCGATAAATTGCAAAGCAAGGCGCGTTTTGTGGAGCGTGGCGTGCCCACCCCGAAATTCGAGAAAATCGCTGCGGGAGCAATGCCTTCGCTGCCGCTGCCCTACGTCGTCAAAGCGCCGTGCGAAGGCTCAAGCGTCGGCGTCTACATCGTGAAGACGCCGGAGGAAGTGACCCCGGCGCTCCAAGCCGCCGCCCGCTACGCCAGGGAATTGCTGGTGGAGGAATTCGTCGAAGGGCGGGAATTAACCGTCGGCATTTTGGGCGACCTTGCGCTCCCCATTATCGAGATCCGCCCCAAAGAGGGGTTCTACGATTTCGCCAACAAATACCCGTTCCTGGACCCCACCGGGAAAGGTGCCGCCGACCATTTCTGCCCCGCCGCGCTCGACGAGAAAACCGCGTTGCACATCCAGCAGATCGCGCTGGCGGCGCACCGGGCGCTCGGGCTCGAAGTTTATTCCCGCGTGGATATTCTGCTGCGCCCCAATGGCGAGGCGCTCGTGCTTGAAATCAACACCATCCCCGGCATGACCCAGGCCAGCCTGCTCCCGGAAGCGGCGGGCGTGGCGGGCATCCGTTACCCGCAGTTGTGCCAGCGGATCGCCGAACTTTCCCTTTCTCGTTATCGCGTATGAACTCCCGCAAAAAAATCAGCAACCGCCGCCGCTCGGGGGGCAGCCTTCACAAAACGCAGGGGCTCCTGGAAGTCAAAGTCCGCTCGGAACTGGCCAACCGCCAGCGCAACCATGCCATTCTGATGTGGCTCTGCAAAATCACCCTCGCGGTGGCGATGGTCAGCGGCGGGATCTATGGCGGGCGCGAACTGGTCAACCGGATGTTCCTGAAAAATCCGGAATACAATCTCGCGGTCGTTGAGATCAACGATGACGGGGCGGCCCTGACACGCGAAGTGATCCTCTCCACCACGAAGCTCAATCTCGGCCAGAATATTTTCTCCTTCAGCCTCTCCAAAGCTCGCGAAGCGCTGCTCGCGCTGCCACAGGTGGAGAGCGTGGAGCTTCAGCGCGGACTACCCAACAAGATCACCGTCGACATCGTCGAGCGCCGCCCCGTGGCCTGGCTGGCGGAAGCGAGAACCGCCGATCCGTCCACGTCTGAAAACGCATTCCTCATCGACAGCAAAGGCGTGCTCTTCAAGCCCAAACGGCAATTGCCCGAATACCTCCGGCTGCCCGCCATTTACGGCGTGCCGGTGGAAAACTATCTGGCGGGCGACACCGTGAACTCTCCCGAGGTTTGCGCCGCGCTCGATCTCGTCCAGAAAAACTCGGACACCAACCGGTTCCGGCTCCAGAGCCTGGATTTATCCAAAGGGTATTGCCTGATCGCCACCGATTCCCGCCGGGCGAAAATCACCTTCGGACTCGACGACATCGGCCGACAAATGGACCGGCTGGGAGCCGTGCTTGACTACGCCACCGCTCAAGGCAAAGAGATTCGCACCGTCAACTTGATGGTGGAAAAAAATATCCCCGCCGTCTTGATCGACCCTGCCGCCCCGGAGCCGGATGCGGTGCCCGCAGCCCCGGAACCGAAAAGCTCCACCAAACCCGCGCCCATTCCGGCTGCGAAGCCCGCCTCAAAAGCAATGGTTGCAGCCACCAACTTGAAGAACAGCGCCTCCAACCCTGTGAAGAAAAAACCGCTCCCGCAGACGGCCAAACGGGACGAACCCGTGGTACATCGCGCCGAAGCGGTCATGGTCCGTCCCGCCCAACCGGTCGCCCGCAAAGCCGAGCCCGCCCGCAACTTTTTGGGATTTAAATTTTAACCCCCTCCCCCCGATGGCCAAAGACAACATCCTCGTCGGACTTGAGATCGGCACCAGCAAAGTTTGCGTGGTGGTGGGCGAATCCAAACCGGACGCCCCGATCAAAATTTTAGGCGTCGGCCAGGCCCCCTCGTGCGGCATTCGCAAAGGGGAGATCGTCGATTTCGAGAACGTGCACAAATGCGTGCGCGAGGCGATCGCGGACGCCGAGGACAAGAGCGACGTCACCATCAAATCGGTCTTTGCCGGAGTCACCGGATCGCACATCCAGTCGTTCAACAATCGCGGCTGCGTGAACCTCCCGGAGGACCGCGAGGAGATCGACATGGACGACTGCGAAGACGTCGCCATCAGCGCGCGCGACGTCAGCATCCCGCAGCAAAACGCTTTCCTGCACACCATTCTCCAACACTATTATGTGGACGGCCAGGAAGGCGTGCTCAACCCCATCTCCATGCTCGGACGCATGTTGGAGGCCGATTTCCACATCATCCACGGCGTCGGCAACCGGATTCGCAACACGGTGCGCTGCGTGAAAGAACTCGGGATCGAGGTGGAAGACGTGGTGTTCAACGGCTACGCTTCCGCGCAGGCGATCCTCTCCCAGCAGCAGAAGGATATCGGGGCAATGATCATCGACATCGGCGGCGGCACGACCGATTACGTGGTCTATGTGGATGGAGCCGTGAAACAGAGCGGCGTGCTGGCGATTGGCGGCGACCACATCACCAACGACATTTCCATGGGCCTGCGCATTCCGATGGCGAAATCCGAGCGGCTCAAAATCGAGGAAGGCGACGCCACGTTGGGCAACGCCCTGCCCGGCGAGACGATTTTCCTCAAGGACGAAACCGGCTTTGCGGGCCGGGACGTCGAGCGCGAGACGCTCAACACCATCATCCACTTCCGGCTGCGCGAAGTCTTTGAACTGCTCAAGCGGGCCCTGGATGGCGAACCGTATCTGCCGATGCTCGGCGCGGGGATCGTCATCACCGGAGGCTGCTCGATGATGCGCGGCATTGGGCCGCTGGCCCAGGATGTCTTCGGCATTCCCGCAAGCGTGGCCCGCTCCAAGGCCACTTCCGGGTTGATCGCCGCCGCGGAAAACCCGCAATTTTCCACCGCCATCGGCCTCCTTCGTTACGGGCAGGCCGCCTACGCAAGCCGACCGCAGAACGACGGCCTCCTCGGCAAGCTCAAAGGGCTTTTCAGCAGACGCTAAACCTTCCCCAATATGATTGAAATCACTTCACGCACCGGCTCCGGCACGGCCCGGAACATCAAAATCGTTGGGATCGGCGGAGCAGGGGCCAACGTGCTCGACCGGCTGGCGCTCGACGGGGTGGCCCCCGCGTCTTTGATCGCCGCCAACAGCGAAGCCCAGGCACTCGCGGCTTCCGTTGCGGGCGAGAAAATCCAGCTCGGGCTGGCCGCCACGCGCGGCCTTGGTGCAGGGGGCGATCCCGACCTGGGACGTTGTGCCGCCGAAGAAGCCGCCGGTGAAATCCGCGCGGCATTGGAAGGGGCCGAGGCCGTTTTTGTGGTGGCGGGATTGGGCGGCGGCACCGGCTCGGGAGCCGCGCCGCTCGTGGCGGAACTGGCGCGCGAAACCGGCGCGATGGTGATCGCCGTGGTTACCCTTCCCTTCACTTTTGAAGGCAAACGCCGCGCCGCGCAGGCCGCTGATGCCCTCGCCGCCCTTCAGCAGCATGCGGACGCCGTCGTCTGCTTCGAGAATGACCGGATGGGAGAGGCCGCCCCGCCGAGAGCCGGCATCCAAACCGCTTTTGTTGCGGCGGATCAAACGTTAAGCCAAAGCATCCTCGCCCTCGCCGCATTACTGAACCGCTCCGGGTTGATTCATCTCGGCATGGACGATCTCGCCACCGTGCTCCGCGACACCAGCGCCCGCTGCCTTTTCGGCTATGGCGAAGCCGACGGGAGCAACCGCTCCTTTGACGCCCTGGCGCGCGCCCTCAAGAACCCGCTCATGGACAAGGGCCGCATGCTGAGCGATTGCGAAACCGTGCTCGTGCAGGTCAGCGGCGGGCCGGACCTCACCCTCGACGAAGTGCAATTGCTCATGGAGGAATTCAATCGGTTCGTCAGCGACCACACGCGCATTTTGTTTGGAGCGGCGGTCGACCCCGAACTCGCGGGTCGCCTTGCCGTGACCGTGCTCAGCTCGCTCGGTGAAGCCCGCCCCATCGCTGCCCGTCCGCGCACCCCGTTTTCCGAACCCGAGAAAAGAAGCGCCCCGCCACGCGCACTCCGAACCCGAGAAAAGAAGCGCCCCGCCACGCGCACCGGTGCCAGCCACACCCGCTCCCATGCCGGAACCCGAACCGGAAACCCCGGAGGCGGAAATGGAAGCGGTCGAGGTCGGGATGGAACCCGTGGAGATTGAAGAATCGTTCATACTCGATGCGACCGAACCCGAACCGGTCTCGGAAGTGGAAGAACCCTTGGTCGAGCCCGAGCCTGTTGCGCCCCGGATTGAAAAACCGCGCGGTCTGCGTGCGGCCACCCGGCAAGCCTCCCTCTTTGGCGAAGAGCCCGCCGCACCGGCGGAACCTCCCGCATCGGAAGAAGACTCGGCGATTGCCCGCCGCCCTGTTCCCGGAAGAATGTTGCGCCGCCCGTTCCCGGAACGGCCCGCACCCGCGCCCCTTCCCGCCGCTGTTGTAGAACCCGAGCCCGAGCCAATCCCAGCGCCCATTGTCGAACCCGAGCCGGAGCCGGAACCCGCACCCGCTATTCCCGTGCCCAAGCCGAGGATCGAGCCGAGGCCTGCGATGGTGCGCCGTCCAGCCGCCGTGCCACCTCCGCGTCCTCCCGACCTCATTCCGGCCGAAGAAGTGGTGAGCTACCCTCCGGGCAAAGCGCCCCAGCAGGAAGTCATGGAATTTGAGCCCGTCACGCGTGGCCGTTTTGAAAAAAGCGAGCCGACCATCGTGGACGGCCAGGATCTGGACGTCCCGACCTACCTGCGCCGCCGCGTGAAGCTGCGCTGACCCGAAAGTCTCGCGCAAAGCCGCAAAGCCGCAAAGCCGCAGAAACCTGCGCTCTTTCTTGCGCGCTGAAAGCGCAGGGCAAACCAGCCCAGGGCAGAGCGAAGCGTCGCCCTGGGGTTCAAAGCAAACAGGGGCGCCCTGCAAGGGCGCTGGTAAGATGGGAAGCGGCGGATGGACCGCGAGCGTTTTTCTCGTTCCGCCCTCGTTCCCAAACTCCATTTGGGAACGCACTGTGGGCGCAACTCTATTGCGACGGTGGAAAACGACGCTTTGATGCAATTGACAGCCGCACCCCGGCAATAGAGTTGCCGGGACAATCCCGTTCCCAAATGGAATTTGGGAACGAGGAAAAGAGGAATCTCGCTTTGCGTTCTTTGCGCGAAATATTCCTTACGTCAACCGCACCGGCACGCCGTGCTGGGCCAAATATTCTTTCACCTGACGCACGGTGTATTGGCCAAAGTGAAACACACTCGCCGCGAGCACTGCATCCGCTTTGCCGAGGGCGAGCACCTCGCTCATGTGCTCCAGTTTGCCCGCGCCGCCGCTGGCGACCACCGGGACCGCAACCGCTTCGCTGATGCGACGGGTAATGACTAAATCATACCCAGCCTTCGTCCCATCCGCGTCGATGGAATTGAGCACAATTTCCCCCGAACCGAGCGCCACAGCTTTGCAGGCCCATTCCACGGCATCCCACCCGGTCCGTTTCGCATCGATGGAAACCACAATGCACTGGCTGCCAAACCGCTCCGCGCCCGCCGTGATCAGTTCCGGGGTGGCAATGGCGGAGGAGTTGATGCTGATCTTGTCCGCCCCGGCCTTGAGCATGAGGCTCATGTCGTCCACAGTGCGAATTCCGCCCCCCACAGTCAGCGGCATAAAGCATTGATCCGCCGCGCGTTCGATCACATCAATCATCGACGCCCGACCGTGTGCGCTGGCAGTGATGTCGAAAAAAACCATCTCGTCCGCGCCCTGTTCGTTGTAGCGCAAGGCAAGCTCCACGGGGTCGCCCACATTGCGCAATTCCCCGGCCTCGGCTTTGCCGAATTGGACGCCACGCGTGACTTTTCCGTCATGCACATCGAGGCAGGGAATGATGCGTTTGGTCAACATGAGGGCCAAATATAACGGAAGCCAGACAGGGACGGCAAGGATTGCCCGCTTTTTTAGGGTGAAACCTGATTGTGCCAAATTTGATTGCGTTGTCGTCCCTTGACTTTAGCATCGCTTTCCGGGCCACCAAACCGCAAGAACACCGATCTTAAACTCACGCTTAGGGCTATGGGAAATACTGAAAAAAGGAAATCTTCAAAGTCGGAAAAAACGAAAAAGGGAGCATTCCAGATTTCCAAAGAACCGATGGTTCATGGAAGCCCGGAGGAAGATGTGCACAAGTACGAAGCGACCCTCGGCGAAGCTGCGCCTGTGGGCATGGGCGTCCCCGCTTTTGAAGATCTCGGAACGCTCCCCTCGAGCTACGGCTCGAAATCTCTTTTTCTCGTTGCGCGCGATCCGCAATGGCTCTTCTGCTATTGGGATATTGATTGGAGCGAATACCCGCCCTCGCGGATGCGCGAAGGCAAAGTAATCTTGAAGGTTTACACCGCCCCTGAAGGCGCGGAAGTTTATCGCGCCGAAGTCAGTCCCGAAGCCCGCAACTGGTATATTTCCGCAGGCCGTGGGAACGCCACTTTTTACGCGGAGATCGGCTTCATCAACGAGGCCGGGAATTGGGAGGCGATCACGCGTTCCAACGAAACAACCACTCCATCGGATGGTATCTCCGAACAGGTTGCCGACGCTTTCGCGACGGTCCCCTACCATCTCGCTTTTCAGAAGATGCTCGACATGGTGGAGCCGGCCAGAGGCGAAGGCGAATCGCTGCTGGAAGCGCTTTCACGCATCCAGGGGGAAGGCCGCAAACTGGCTTTCGTGCTCGGGCAAGCCCCCGAGTGGACCGATGAACAACGCCGGGTGCTCGCCACGCTTTTGGGAAATAATGTGGACGAAATGCTCGCGCTCGAACCGGCGGAGATCGACCGTTTGCTGCGCCAGCAATTAAAAGAGCGGCTCTTTAGCGAGAGCGCCAGCGGGTTGCTGCCCGCCGGCATGGAACTTGGCGGCGCAAGCCTCTTTAGCGGCCTCGGGTTCGGCTTGAGTTCCTGGCTCGCCTCCTGGCGTGCGGCCATGGAAGCCGGGGAGATCAGCTCGTGGCTGAGTTCCTGGTTGGGCGGCGCGGAAGTCGGGGCGTTTGCCTCCTGGCTGGCTTCGTGGCCGGGCGCGGCGGAAAGTCGCGCGATCAGCTCCTGGCTGGCTTCGTGGCCCGGTGCGGCCGCTCCCAGCAGCATATTAAGTTCCTGGCTCTCCTCGTGGCCGGGCGCGCAAAGCGCCGGGCTGAGTTCCTGGCTGGCTTCGTGGCCCGGTGCGGCGCAGAGCGAGTTCTGGAGTTCATGGCTGAGTTCCTGGGCGGTGGCGGCCGGCGCATCCGAGTCGCTGCAAAGCTCCTGGCTCAGCTCGTGGCAGGCGGCAGCCAAAGGGGAGTCGTTCTGGAGTTCCTGGCTCTCCTCGTGGTCTGGAGCCGCGGGCGTATCCTCTTTCTCCTCCTCATTGATGAGCTCCTGGCTTGCATCGTGGCCGGGTGCGGTCGGCGGCGAATCAAGCTTCTGGAGTTCCTGGCTCAGTTCCTGGAGCGGCGGTGTCGGCGGCATTTCGAGCGCGTTCAGTTCGCTAGGAGCGAGTTGGAGCGCACAGCCCTTCGGCAAACCCCGGGAGTTTTTTATGCACGTAAACGCCGAGGTCATTTTCTACGGCGGCACACATCCCGACGCGCAAGTCTGGATCGATGACAAACCAGTCAAGCTCAACCCGGATGGGACGTTCCGGCACCATTTTGTTTTCCCGGACGGCACGTATGAGATCCCGATCATTGCCCAATCGCCCGATGGCGTTGAGCAGCGTTCGGCCACGCTCCGCTTCGAGCGGGGGACCGCTCATAAGGGCGGGGTGGGAGCGACCGCGCAACCGGCGTTTTTAACCGAGCCGATGGGCAAGCGGTAAAAAAGCCGCCAGAGAGCTACGACAAGGCAAGTCAGACGACCGTTGCTGCATTCCTGCCCTGGCGGGGTTTGCCTGCTCACCATCCGTAGTCCCTGGCGACAAAGGACTATCGCCGGTTTTTCAACCGATGACAATTTTTTTGTGTCAATCGGCTTGCATTCCCAGCGGTTGCAGGCTTAGAAGTATCGGTTCAGAGTGCGCAATCCCCCGCGCCCCATTTCAATCCACACTCCATATGCCCAGTTCCTCCCTCTTACCCAGAATCGTGCTCGGTTTGGCCATCCTCCTCACGTTTGCCGCCGGCGCGAAGAGCTACTTGAATAAAGCGGCGTTGAGCACGGCGCGCGAGGAAGCCAAAACGGCACAGGCCAAAGTGAATGCGATCGAGGCCCAATCCAAGAAAGCGATTGCAACCGCCAAAGAAGCCAGCGAGAAGCTGAAAATCGCTGAGCAATCCAAAGCTGCAGCCGAAGCCAAAAGCGCCACGGTAGGGGCGGATGTGGAAAAAGCCAAAAAAGAAGCCGAAACCATCCAGGCCCAAGTCACAGCGAAGGATGCGGAAATCGCGAGTCTGAAGCAGAAGCTGACAGAGGCAGCCAGCGCGACTCCGGCACCGGCCACCCCCGTGGAAGATCCCGCATTGGCGAAGGCGCTGGAAGATGCCAAAGCCCAGGCGGCCGAGAAAGAGCAGCTCCTCAAGACTGTCCAAATCAAGGCCGAGGAGGCCGACAAGAAAGCCGCCACTCTTGAAGCCGAGAATATCCGTCGCCAGCAAGGGTTGGCCAGGCCGGGTCTTGAAGGCAAGGTGCTTGCGGTCAACCCCAACTGGAGTTTTGTGGTCCTGAGCATCGGCGACAGGCAGGGGGTCGTAAATGGCGCATCCTTGATCGTCAAACGCGGCGGCAATCTCGTGGCCAAACTGCGCGTAACCTCCGTGGAACCTTCCACCTCCATCGCCGACATCCAGGTGGGCAGCACCGCCAAAGGCGCCACCGTGCAGCCCGGCGACGTGGTGATCTTCCCCGGTTCTTAACTCATGCGATATTTCCTGCGACTCTCGCTCCTGGTTTGCTGCGCCTCGCTGTTGCTGGGCGCTTGCACAACGGAAGCACCAAAGCCGACCGATCCGATGCGGATCAGCACACTGCCCCAAAACCGCCCCGAGCGGTGGGAAGGCCAGGGGATGATGGGTGGCATGATGGGCACCCGGTAATCAAAACGGTCTCATAGACGTTCCTTTCAAAGGCGGCTGGCACTCAGCCGCCTTCGCTTGTACCGAGCCTCATAATGGAGGGGGAACGGCGATACTTTCCCCGGGACGTAGCGTCCTCCACGCCCCCATGATGTCCATCACGAGCCTCTCCACGCGCTCAAATTCGTTCGTAGGCGCGTCGGAAATCAAAAGGATTTGCTGCTTGGCACTGAAATTCAGGAACGTAACTGATTGCAAATGACTCCTCCCCGGCAACTGGTAGGCAACCGTAAAACGGTGACTGGTCCACCCATGGAACGTTAAGGGATTGGGCGCCTCGGCTTTGATAGAGATGTCTGTGGCTCCTGCTGGAACGAAGCCCAAGGCCACCTTCCGATAGGCGTCCAATGCCGAGCCACTGAAGGGTTCATCCGGTTTAAACGGCGAAGGCTTCATGGTCAGCGTTCCATCGAGATCACGAAAATGAAAAGCGGCCGCGCCTTCACCCCGGGAAGCAGTGACGCCGAGAGGAAGCTCCATCGAATACCGAGTGTCGCCTTCCACGAAGTAAGGCATATTTTCGCTTTGGGCTCTGGTGATCCGCGTCACAAACCGAGGCGTAAGATCCAGGCAATAGCCACTGAGGGAGGGGAACAAACAGGCGGTGCAGGCAAGAAGGAAGCTTTTTTTCATAACAAGGCGAGGCTACCACTTCGACCAAATACCCCGGTTCAACACAATCGCGTTCGTCGTACCGGGAGGGGATTTGCTTGAAAACTTGGTATCGAAATTAAATCGGCGGTTGGGCGCACCATAATATTCCCCGGTCTTTCCAGGCATGATCCATGGGTTTTTCGTATTACTTGGAAAAAGCTCCACCATGGAGCCAAAATAGGTGCAGTAAATGCCGGACCACCCTTCAAGGAAACGAGGATAATTGATTGCCCCGCCCGAGTAGTAGGTGCTTGAGATTGAGTCAGAACTCAGGTAGCCACCGAGGAGGGCCACATTGTATGTGGTGTTTTTCGCCGTTCTGGAAGTAAGGGCGTTGGCAGAGTTGGCGTCCGACCAATTGTTAGAGAGCAGCGTGATCCCATCGGCCATAATCGCTGTCGCTTTTGTAGTGTACCCGGACTTATAGTTGGATTGGTCGTTATTGGCGTTGGAAACATTGGCCGGAACATCCGTTTTGTCTGCCGTTGTTCCGCCCGTATTATAATCCCCCTGAACGTAAACCGGGTTCAGGCTGCCAATGGTCAATCCGTCCACATTGGATATTATGGCTCCATTTTTCAGGCGCACGACATTGGGGTTGGTCGATGTCGAGTCATCATAAATGTAAATTACATTGTTGTACAATCCGGCAACAGAGTTGCTGATGGCGGTATTCAAGAGGCCGACATCCACATTGACGACGTTCATGTAGGTGTTTTCGCGGTCGTCGTAAAACTTGGTTGCTCCGTTGTATTGCTGTTTGGAGAGAGCCTGCGAAAAGGCATAGACTGCGTTGTTATAGGCCGTTGTTCCCGCTGCGGGCAGGGAGGCTCCGCTGCCTGTTGTGATGAGGACTGTCTTTCCCGCGACCGCAACAGGCAGACCGTCGCTGCTCAGGGTGGTGAGCGCAATGGAAGAAGCGGTCACGGCGGCGGCTGAACTGGAGGCAGCCCCGACGATATTCGTTCCCGTGACATGCACGATCATCCCCCCTTTTTTCGCCGCAACGTTATAAATCCGTCGCGGACTGCTGGGATCGGTTTCAATGGGATCTGCATAGCTAGGGTTCGGAACCTCAATGAGCTCGTGGTAGGTGCCTGACACATTGGGGTTGCCGCTGTAATTCGTGTCGCTAAACACAGAATCGAGCGCGGAGCCCATCGGCGACATGGGGGACACTTGATGGAGTTGGGCCTTTTCTCCTCCATTGCTCCACGTGGGGGGATAATCGGTGGAACTGACTTCTGCTGGAGAACCTTTGACTCCAGGGGGTTCGGTGTAACAGGTTTGGGGGGAAATATAAGGGAGCACATAAGACGCCTGCCCTTGGATGGTTAAATTGGAAGAGCCGGTTTTTGTGGAAAGATACAGATTCTTATTCGAATGAATGAGGCCGGAAATGATCATGTTGGCCGGATTATAAATCTCCAGATCGTCCTGAAAAAAATACATGCATTGAAACAGGGGGACCTCCGTATATTGAAAAATCCGGCGCGCCCCGGCGCTTGGTGCGTTGGGATCGCCGTTATCGACTTTCAGCCTCGCGGTTGCGGCGTAGGTATAGGTCCGCCCCCACCAACCAGGGTAGCCGTTCACAGGGCCGATGATGACATCGGGTTTGATATTGGACCCCGTGATGGCCACGCCATATTTATCCAAGGCTTGGATCTTCAGTGTGCCGTCGTTCAACCCCACGCCGGTGGTGTACACAAAACCCGAAGTCCCCGGAGGGGCGTTGACCCCCGAAAAGCTGGGTGCCGTTACAGCCAGGGATGTCCCGCTCAAGAGAAGGTCGTGTTTGAATGCAACCCGCTTGAGCCAGACGGCATAAGCGTAGTCCACAGCGCCCGAGGCTGCTGCCTGTGCCGCCTGGTATTGACGGCTTCGGTTGGTGTTTTGGGCAACCGTTGCTGTTTCTGTCATCACCATATCGACCAAGGCAATAGCCACCAGCAGGACGAGAAGGGTGATCAGGAGAACGCTTCCTCTGGTGCGTTGGATGATCATAATTAGGATGGGTCACGGTTTGGATTTCAAAGCAATGAACACGTTCAACCCCATGTAGGTGCAAAACCCGTCGTTTTGCTTGTTGGCCAGGTAATTGTCGTAATCCGTAGAGCGGATACGGAGAACAAGGCCCACAAAGGTTTGACTCCCCATCGTGACTACGCCAAATTGCGACAGAGTTGTGGTTCCCGTGTCGATCGCCCTGGTCAGCGTGGTGTAGTTGCTTCCGCTAAGGATCACTTTTCCACTGCCGTCCGTGGCATAGGAGTCAAACATTCTCAGCTCTTTATTGACGCCGTTTATGACGATGACAAACGCCGTCGGGCGCAATAAACTGGCCGAACACGAAATGGCCGCGCCTTGATTATCTGTTTGGTAGGGAATAGGCGATGTCGGCGTGCCATTCGGATCCTTCATCGGCGGCGTCAGTAATACTGAATATTTGATTTTGGTTCCATTGGTTCCAGTAAGAGTCGTAGAGCCGGTCACCGTTGCCCGAGTTTGAAAAACCGTTGGAACAACGGTCGTATTAATCAGGAGGATATCATTGGCTTGGGGGATGGGGGGCGGGGGCAGAGCGCTGTTATCCAATTCGATCGTGACGGAGGTTGCGGTTCCTGGGAGCCCTCCGGTGGGGACTGTCACAACGTAAGGGCCGCCAACGTAACGGTAGAACTTGATCCCCGGGCCGGTCCCAGTGATGACCGCCGCGGAGCCGGACATCACCGGCGCCAATCCCGATGCAACCGCTGCTGCTCCCGTGATGGTCAATGATCCGCTCAGCGCCGCACCTGTGGCGTCGATGGGAACCGGAACGCTGTAGGCTGTCTGTAAAACGCCCTGCAAATGGTCCAGCGCATTGCGAGCCTCCGTGCCGGTGGAGTTGGTGGCAAAGTTTTTATATGTCAGGATATTTGCGCAATACAGCACGCTATAAACGCCCCCAATCAGCACGACTGCAATGGCGGATGCGATAAGAACTTCGACCAAAGTAAACCCCCACGGGGGGCTGTGTGCCGGGCGTGTTTTCATTGAAGGTCCGACGATCTAAGGGTTGTCTCAGAATGCGTGTAGTGAATCGACAGATAGTCGTAATCGATCTGGAAGGTAACCCGTCGCACCACCACGGAGGCATCTGACGTAGTGCCCGTGACGATCACGGGTTCAGCCGTCACAATTCTCCGCAGGGTGCCTGACACCAACACATTGGTGCCGCTGCGCAGGACTTGGATATTCTCGACGGGCGTCCCGGTTCCCCCATCGTCATCGCAGATTTCTCCGCCGCTGGCAGTAATAGCCAGGATTGGAGGAGGAGCGCTGGCGCTGAAGGCGACGCCTGAGGCGGCATCAATATTCCGCTGGACGATGGCCCGTGCATTTGTAAGAAGACGCGCCCTCGCCGCAAAGCGTTGGCTGTTCATGAGACTCGTAATGATGACGGCTCCAAGAAAAGCGGAAAACGCCACCCCAAAAATAATCTCAATCAAGGTAAACCCTCTGCGGAAGCGGTCCCTCGGGGGCTCCCATCCTTTGGGGGCAACGGCGAAGACTGCACTCTGGACGAAGGGGATCATAGAATGGAATGACCTTGATAAATAAAGCATTACCCATGCCAATCGCAGGGTCATGGAATGCGTGCTCGCGTTGATTCCAGGGCTTGCTTCGCAGAGGGGAGTTTCGTAGGGTTTGGAACCTCTCCCACTTTTCATTCCCGTGCGCGCATACCTCGATCTCCTCCGGCTTGTTCTCGACGAAGGCAAATTCAAATCCGACCGCACCGGCACCGGCACAACGTCGGTTTTCGGGGCGCAAGCCCGGTTCAGCCTGCGCAACGGTTTTCCGCTGCTGACCACCAAAAAGCTCCACCTCAAGTCGATCCTCCACGAGCTGCTTTGGTTTTTGCGGGGCGAGACGAATGTCCGCTCCCTACAGGAAGTGGGCGTCACCATCTGGAACGAATGGGCCGACCCCGATGGCAACCTCGGCCGCGTCTATGGCGCCCAATGGTGCGACTGGCGCACACCGGACGGGCGCTCCATCAACCAAATCGACCAAGTCATCGAGCAAATCCGTCGCAACCCCGACAGCCGCCGATTGATTGTCACCGCGTGGAATCCCGGTGAGATCGAGACGATGAAACTGCCGCCCTGCCATCTGCTTTTCCAATTCTATGTTCACGACGGCGTGCTCTCCTGCCAGCTTTACCAGCGCAGCGCCGATCTTTTTCTGGGCGTTCCGTTCAACATCGCCTCCTACGCGCTCCTGACGCTCATGGTTGCGCAGGTTTGCGGGCTCGAGCCGGGCGACTTCGTCCATACCTTCGGCGATCTGCACCTCTACTCCAACCACATGGAGCAGGTGAAAGAACAGCTTTCCCGCGAGCCCCGGCCGCTGCCCACGATGACGCTTAACCCGGCGGTGAAAAACATCCACGACTTCAAATTCGAGGATTTCACCCTGAGCAACTACGATCCACACCCGGCCATCAAAGCCCCCGTTGCGGTCTGATTATGCTCACGCAAAGACGCA
>JAPLTE010000094.1 GCA_026398235.1 Verrucomicrobiota bacterium | reverse complement strand
GTTGGCCGCTAGCGATTTGATGGTCACTTTGCCGTCCTTCGGAATTTCGAGAACAATGGCGAAAAGCGTATTACCGTCCTTGGACTGCGTGAACCGGATCTCCACCGCCCGGAGCGGCTTTTTCTGCACATCGCTCTGGCCGCCAGAATGCCCCTTCTCATCGCTCTTCACAGAGGGGCCTTCGCCAAAAGTTTTCCACGGGCGTGTCGCATAGATCGCCTCGCCGTTGACCTTCAGCCACGCACCGATTTCGCTGACGATTTTGATTTCGTCGGCGTCCGGCTGGCCGCCGCGCTGCAGCGGCACGCTCAACATGAGGTTGCCATTCTTGCTGACAATGTCGGCCAGCATCTTGATGATCTCGGGGGCGGATTTGTATTTTATACCGTGTTGATAATACCAATTTCCGAGGCAGGTATCCGTCTGCCAAGGCTGGGGAAGAATGACCTCCGACTTGCCTCGCTCCATGTCATACACAAGCGCCTGCCGCTGCATTTCATTGAGCCCCTTGGTGTTCATGACGGCCTCGTTCCGACCGTGGCGCTGAATGCTCGAATTGTAGAAATGCGCCGCCAGCGTGAGGCCGATCTCGTCCGTTAGCTTCGGCCCGGTCGTGACGCCGGTTTTGTGCATCGGGAGCACATAGTCATCGAAGTAAATCAAGTCCGGTTTGTAATCATCCCAGAGCTGTTTGGTGCGGAGAAAAAAGTTTTCCAGGTAGGCCGCGTCCGGCTTGGCGCCCGGCTTGTTGGGGTAGAGGTCCTGCGGGTCAAGGCCGTCCCACCACTTGCCTTTGCCGTCGGCCTTCGTGAGCTTGCCGTCGTAGGGTACGCCGGCCAACGGACCGCTTTTGTCCGCGCCCTTCGCCGCCGCCATCCACCCCCACGCGCGTGCGCCGTGCAAACTCACGCCGAAGCGCAGGTCGTTCTTTTTTGCCGCCGCGGCCCAGCCGGCAATCACATCTTTCTTCGGGCCGACATTGACGGAATTCCACGGCTGATATTTCGAATTCCAATTGTCGAAATTGTCGTGAAAATTGGCCAGCGCCATGAAATACTTCGCACCATTTTCCTTATAGAAAGCTACCAACCGATCGGGATCGAAGTGTTCGGCTTTCCAGCGATGAGCCACATCTTTAAAACCCATGATCGAGGGATGGCCAAAATCTGCGATGTGTTTTTTGTAAATGTCTCCGTTGGCGAAGTCGGGCTGATACATCTTGCGGGCATACCAGTTGCCCCCCTCGGCCTCGGAAGCCGCCCCCCAGTGCGCCCAGATGCCGAACTTCGCGTCGCGGAACCACTCCGGCGTCTGGTAATTCGTGAGGGAACTCCAGTCCGCCTTGAACGGCCCGTCGGCAATCGGCGGCAAATTGAGCTGGATGGGGGGATTCGTCTGCGCGACTGCCGCCATGAGCGACAGACCAAACAGCAACGCGCTGGCCTGGATGGGGTGTAGTTTCATATATTAAGAAAAACGGGCCAACAGACTTTAGCAACAGCTTTAAAGCCGGAAGTCGGAGGCAATGATTTTAATGTTTATTTTTTTACTGGATTCGTTTATGGAGCAATGCGCTTCAGTTCGCTGTTCAGCGTGAGAACTTCGCCGGGTTTTGTCGAAAACTCGACCGCCCGTTCCCCAAGCCGCACCTTGCAGATACCACTGCTCAAAGCATGGATCGTCGCCTTTTCCAACCGGCCCGACTGCCACGTCATATCGACTTCAAATGCGCCGCGCGCCCGCAGCCCTGTTACACTTCCGTCGGTCCACGCAGACGGGAGGGCAGGAAGTAGTTCGATCTCTCCTGTGTGGCTTTGCAGGAGCATTTCCGCGATGGCCGAGACCGTGGCCAGGTTGCCGTCGATTTGGAAAACAAATCCGTTGTTTTGCCAGGGGCATTTGTCCATCAGGTTGGGAAAAGTAATTTCCTTTAAAAGGGTGGAGACGGTTTGGTGTGCGTTGTCTCCTTCGCCAAGGCGCGCCCAGAGGTTGGCGTTCCACGCAAGGCTCCAACCGGTGTTGCCGCTGGTGCTCTGGCTGACGGTTTTCCAGAAATTGTCATTTCCTGTGGCGGTCATGGTGTCGCTTACGCTGACGTATTTCTCCTGGTTCACCGAGTTCAGGCGGTAATCCAGCGATTTGCGGGCGGCTTTGGCAAGCTCGGGAGTTCCCCGGAGCGTAATGGCCGAACCCGGGGCCAGCGCGTAGAGGTGCGAGAGATGGCGGTGGTTGGGTTCGCGCTCCGGGTATTCCTGCGACCATTCCCTCAAGCGCCCGTCACTGCTGATCGTGGGGCCTGCCAACTTGGGGCGGGCGGCTTGAACCGCTTTCACGAAAGCGTCATTCTCGCCGAGGATTTTCGCAGCCGAAAGACAGTTGTCGAATATCTCCGCTGCGATTTCCTGATCCATTGCCGGACCCATGTCCGTTCCTGTCGGCTTGGAATTGCCGGGGAGGCAGAACGAGTTTTCGGGCGAAAAGGACGGACCGCTTACGAGCTTTCCATTCCGTGGGTCCGTCACCAACCAGCCGAGGAAAAATTGTGCAGCCTCTTTCATTGCAGGATAACCCCGGTCCTTGAGAAATGCGGTGTCTTGCGTAAAAAGGTAATGCTCCCACAGGTGCTGGCAGAGCCAAGCGGCTCCGGGTGGCCACAAGGTCAGCCCATTTACGGGCGTGGTGAACCACCAGGCGTTTGTGCGATGCGAAACTACAAATCCCGGACAGCCATAAACATCCCGGGCCGTGTTGCGGCCATTGACGCGGAGGGCATCGATCATGTCAAAAAACGGCTCATGGCATTCGCTGAGGTTCGCGGATTCCGCCCCCCAATACATCATCTGTGCATTGACATCAAAGTGCCAACCGCAGAACCAGGGCGGTGCCATCTGGTCGTTCCAGAGTCCTTGGAGATTCGAGGGCAACCCTCCCGGGCGGGAGGCGCTGATCAGCAGGTAACGGCCATATTGGAAATACAAAGCGGCAAGCGCTTCGTCCCGCCCTCCTTTTCCGAACGCTTTGAGTCGCTCATCCGTAGGCAGGTCGGCGGGTTTTCCGAGGTCGAGGGAAACGCGGCGGAACAACGCTTGGTAGTCCTTCAAATGCGCCTCCCGCAGCTTTGCGTAAGAGAGATGGGACCCATCTGCGAGCTGCTTCGTGCAGACGGCACCCGGATCTTGTTTGCGGTAGTCGGTGGCTGCCGTCACCAACAACGTGACAGAATTGGCTTTTTCCACCCGCAGGACTCCTTCCTTGCTGCTGACGGCCCCGCCCTCCGCCAATGCTTTAAGGCGCGCTTTGAACTGCACTCCGGCAGTGGGCTTGCCGCGATCGGCCTGGCCGGAGAGTTCGAGCTCGTCATTTCCAAACGAACGGCTTTCTGCCGCTTCCTCACGAGAAAGTGTGGCAGTAAAGGAAATGCGGCCCGGTTTGTCGCAGGTCAACCGAACGATGAATACTTGGTTCGGTGCGCTGCAAAACAGCTCGCGGGTGAAAACAGCGTCTCCATCGCGATAAGTGACCCGCGCGGTCGCCTGATCCAGATCCAGCTCCCGACGGTAATCTGTGGGTTTCTCTCCGCCATCAAAAACAAGGCGAAGATCTCCCAAGGGTTGATAAAAACCGAGCGGGCGATCTCCCAGTATTTCCCGGTTCACCAAGACTTCGGCCTCGGCATTCTTTCCTTCAAAAAGCAGGCTGCGGATCTTCGGGATTTTCTTGAAAGCTCCCACCTTATCATAAGCGCGTGGGCCGCCGGACCAGACCGTGTCTTCGTTCAGTTGCAGGCGCTCTTCATGCGTGCCGCCAAAGACCATTGCGCCGAGGCGACCATTGCCAAGGGGAAGCGCCTCACCCCAAGTTTGAGCGGGGGAGCGGTACCAGAGTTGGGTATCTGCGAAACTGGGGACGGCAGAAAGGAGGATAGCAAGGAGAATTGATTTCATTTTCAGAGAGGGCAGGGGACGGGCAGTGGGTTGCTCGGAGGGGGAGCTAAATTAGATGAACCGCATGGAATATCCAGAGATATCACCAGATTTTCCCACGGGAGGGAATGGACGTAACTGCAAATAGAATGGATATTCCTGCACAAAAGGGGCAATCAACGCACGCGAATTCTAGTCCAAATCCAAGAAAAGCCCGTGACAGCCGTTTAATGGTCTCTAACGTAGTCCTTCGTATGAAGCCGTTTATTTACATCCTTTTCGCCGCTCTCCTGGCGCTGCCTATCTTATGGCTCCTGCGCAATTCCCGCGCCCGCACCGAAACGGCTCCTTTCAAGAGGGTGCACAGCTACGGGGCGATTGAACTGCGCGATTACCCTGCGCTGACGCTGGCGACCACGCCGATGCGCGATTCTCGTGGGTCCGAGGCGTTTGGCCGCCTCTTTGGGTTTATTACGGGCAAGAATGCAGCGTCGGAGAAAATCCCGATGACCACGCCGGTCTTGATTCAGCCTGCCCATGGTGAGCGGATGATGAGTTTTGTCCTGCCGCAAGCGGTGGCCCAAAAGGGGGCGCCTCAGCCGTCGGGCGATGTGCGTTTGCGCACGCTTGAGCCGGGTCGCTACGCGGTGCTGCGCTTCAAGGGGAACATCGGCGTGCAGAATCAGAACCAGGCCGCCGCTGAATTGAACGCGTGGCTGCTTTCGCATCACATTGCCGCTCAAAGCGAGCCTCTCTTCGCCTACTACGATCCGCCGTGGACGCCCCTCTTTCTCCGCCGCAACGAGGTGATGGTTCGGGTGCCCGCCACGGCGCAATAGAAGCGCAGCCTTCCCTTCCATCCCCCGTGCCTTGTTTTTTAGTTCGCCCAACGGCGGATTTCGTTGGAAGTTGGTGGGGATGTCTCCCTTGGCAGAATTTTCAACGCCCACTTCGCTCTACGACCTGACGTTTCCCGATCTGGAACAGGAGCTCCTCGCGTCGGGCGTGCGCCCGGTGCATGCGCGGGCACTCTGGCGGGCACTGTATCGGAAGACGGCGACGCGATGGGAGGAACACGCTTTTCTGCCGCCACTTCGCCGATGGGTGGACGAGGCGACCCGCGGGCGGTTCCCGTTGGAACAACCCGAAGTCGTTACGGACCTCGAAAGCAGCGATGGCCAGACCCGCAAGTTTCTCCTGCGACTGCGCGACGGCGAGACGGTGGAAACAGTGATCATGGGCTACCCCGGTCGCTCGACTGCGTGCGTGAGCACCCAGGCGGGTTGTGCGATGGGATGCACTTTTTGCGCCACGGGCCAGGCCGGGTTCGCGCGGCATCTGCGGGCAGGCGAAATCGTTGCCCAGGTGTTGCACTGCCAGCGCGCCCTCAAGGCCAAGGGGTTGCCAGGCTTGCGTAATCTCGTGTTGATGGGGATGGGCGAACCGCTGTTGAATTACGACTCTGTAATGACGGCGCTGGAAATCGCCACCGAGCGGGGCGGCTTGAACATTGCCCCGAGCCATGTTTCGGTAAGCACGGTGGGCATTGTTCCCGGCATCCTGCGGATGGCGCAGGAAAATCGCCCCTACAATCTCGCCTTGAGCCTGCACGCAGCCACGGATTCGGAACGCATCGCGCTGATCCCGTCCAGCCGCCGCTGGCCCTTGAAGGAGCTGATCGCCGCCTGCCGCACTTATACGATAACAACAGGGCGTCGTCTTTTTGTCGGCTGGACGCTGATCGCCGGGAAAAATGATGCTCCCGAGCAGGCTGGGCAAATCGCCGAACTGCTCGCAGGCATCGATGCGCACATCAATCTCATCCCGCTCAATCCCACCGACGGGTATGCGGGCGAGACCGCCTCCGAGGAGGCCGCCCAGCGCTTCAAAGCGGTCCTTCAGGCGGCGGGGTTTCCCTGCACCCTGCGCCAGCGGCGCGGCATTGATGTTGCCGCCGGTTGCGGGCAGTTGCGCGGGCGATGACCGGAGATTTCATGAGGGCGTTTTCCTGCTTTCCCGGAGGCGGTTTGTAACGTAGCCTCCGGGTATTCACGCAATGCGCTGTAGCACACGGCAATTTCTTTTCCTTATTTTCCTGTTCGGGCTCGTCTTAATGCACGAGTCGCGCACCGCCCCGTTTCACTCGGTGGAAGCCGCCTTTTCCCGGTGGCTTTCCGTCAACGCCTCCCGCCATCCCGAGACGGCCCCGCTGGTTCTGGTTCAGATTTCCAATGACGATCTTGCCGCCCACCCGTGGCCGTGGTCGCCGATGGATTACTCGCTGTTCTTTAGCGCGGCCCTCCCGTTCCAGCCGCCGGTGCTTGCCGTGGAGCCGGTGCTGGCTTGGACGTCGGCAGACCCGCAGCAGATGGCCCTTTTGCATCACCAGGTGCTCCAAGCTCCGAAGGTGTTGCTGGGCAGTGAACTCGGTTTCCCGGAAGACCCGGCTCTCGTGCCGCCGTTTCAGGAGGTGCCTGTTTTGCGCCATAACGTGGGGGAGATCGCCACTCTGCGCGAATTTCCGCTCGTTGCCTTTCAGCCTTCCGAGGATCTCCGCCTCGCCGCCACCCCCGGTTTTTTTGAACCGGCCGCGGTTTCTGATGGCCAACCTGTGGGACGTGTGCCGTTGGTGTTTCGTTACCGGGGTCAGGTGGTGCCGTCGTTTGTGTTGCAGGCGGCAATGCTCTGGTTTGGCGTAACAGCCGAGGAGGTCATCGTGGTGCCCGGTTCCCATATTGCGCTGGGCAAGGAGATCTCTCTTCCGGTGGATGCGGCCGGAACAATGGCGGTGGATTTCACCATTCCCGTGATCCGTTTCTCGATGGCCGACCTGATTCTCTCCGCCGAACAGCACCAAAGCGGGCACCAAGCGATCGCCCCGGTGGCGCAACTCAAAAATGCGGTGACGCTGCTCGCGCGCACCGACACGGCGTCCCGGACGATTCCGCTCGCCAACGGACGCAGCGGCTCGCGGGGAGAGTTGGCAGCGGCGGCGATTGCGACGATCCAGCGGGGGAGTTTTACCGAGCGCGCAGGGGTTGGGATCGAGGGGCTCATCCTTTTTGAAGCGATCGTATTAGGCTGGTTCTGCCGCCGCTTGAGCAAGTTGGGCGCGGCGGCGCTTTGCGGAGTTGTTTTCTGTTTTTACCTTCTGGTCGCGCTCGGCACGTTCACGACATGGGGGGTGGCGCTTCCGCTGCTGCTTCCGGCGGGGCTGCTCGCGTTCCTCGTTCTTTTCCGACAGCTCGAATAATCTTTCATGCGCTTTATAAATCACACCCGCCGCATCGAGATCGGTGCCAACTGTTACTCGCTGGAAACGGCAGGCAAACGGATCGTGCTCGATTGCGGGATGCACCCGCGCCAGGAAGGGCTGGAGGGGCTTCCTGACCTCGATGCGCTGCCCGACGACAGCGTGGACGCCGTCCTGCTCACGCACGCTCACCAGGATCACCTCGGCTCGGTGCCCGTGCTGATGCGCCGCCACCCGAACGCAACGCTTTTCGCCACGGACGGCACGCGGCAGATCGGCGAGGTGATGCTCCACAATTCAGTGAACGTCATGCTGCGGATTCGCGCCGAACAAGGGGTGGCTTCCTATCCGCTCTTCACCCACCGCGAAGTGGATTCCATGATCAAGCGGTGCCTGCCCGTGCCGTTGCGGCAGCGCTGGAGCGTGGAAGGAGAACGGCTTGGCGCGAGGGAGGAAGCGCCGCTGAGCTTCGAGTTTTTCGATGCAGGGCACATCCTCGGTTCGGCGGGCGTCATGGTCCGCAGCGAAGGCCGCACGCTTTTTTACTCCGGAGATGTGAATTTCGACGACCAAACGGTTTCCGCTGCCGCCCGGTTTCCAGAGGAACGGCTCGACGTGCTCGTCATGGAAACCACGCGGGGGGACAGCCCCGGCGAACCCTGTTTTACGCGTGCTCGCGAGGAAGTGCGCTTTGGAGAGGCCCTTCGCGATGCACTGGAACGCGGCGGGGCGGTGCTTATCCCCGTTTTTGCGCTCGGCAAAACGCAGGAGTTGCTGGCGATGCTCGCCGGGTTGCAAGCACAACGGATTCTGCCGCGGGGCTTGCCTGTTTATATTGGAGGGCTCAGCACGAAGCTCACGGAGATCTACGACAAACTCGCCGGGCAAACTTTCCGGCTTAAGCCCGACCTGCAACTGCTCGATTCCGTAGCGCCGTTTGTGGTGGGCGGAGCGGACTTGAACGCGCTGCCCGTCAAGGGCGGGCGCATCTACGCGCTCACCAGCGGGATGATGACCGAGAACACCCTCTCCAACCTTTTCGCCTCGCGGTTCATCACCGATCCCGCGAACTCTCTTTTCTTCATCGGTTACGCCGATCCGAATTCCCCCGGCGGCAGGATTCGCGCCGGAAAACAAGGCGACTGCGTCCAACTCGACGCGCGACATCCCGCGCAAAAACTTGCGTGTGCCCTGGACACGTTCAATTTCAGCGCCCACGCCTCACGCGAGAGCATCCGGGCGTGGGTAAACAAAGTTGCGCCCAAGAAGATTGTGCTTGTCCACGGCGATGCACCCGCGATCGAGTGGTTCCGACAAACTCTCAGCACCGATCTTCCCGGCAGCGAGGTGATCGTTCCGGTCCCCGGCGAGGCGTTGGAATTATGATTTCCTAATCCTCGTCGTCCTCGTGGGAGAGTTGGGAATCGTCTTCGATGTCTTCGGTGTCGTGCTCGGCGAGAGAGAAACGGCGCTTGCGCTTGTTGGCAGGCAGGGGCGAAAGGGTCATGTTGATGCTCTTGCCGACCTGTTTTGCGTCCATTTCCACCACGGCCATCCCGGAAAGGTCTTCCTTCACGCGCCGCATGACGGCTTCGCCTAAATCTTTGTGGGCCATTTCGCGTCCGCGGAACTGAAGTTGGATTTTGAGCTTGTTGCCTTTGTCCAGGAACTGCTCCCCACGACGAATTTTCGTCATGTAATCGTGCTCGGCGCAGTTGACGCGGAACTTGAGTTCCTTGAGTTTGCTGGTGCTCTGGCGCTTGTCCTTCTCCTGCTTGGCCACTTCGTAGCGGTATTTGCCGAAGTCGACGATGCGACAGACGGGAGGATTTGCATTGGGCGCAACCTCGACGAGGTCCAATCCCTGGCTCTGTGCCCTGCGAAGGGCGTCTTGCAGCTTCATCACACCTAGCTGCTCTTGTGTGGATGCAACGATTACCCGCACTTCTTTCGCGCGGATGCGCCCATTAACTCGGATCTGCTGAATTTGAATAACTTTTATCTCCTTGGGGCCTTCCCCTCGGAGCGGAAGAAGGAACCCGTATTATTTATTTACCGCTTGGATGCGCTCAGGTCGCCCTTTGCTCACCACTCCTTGAACGACGGGCGCGCGGCTGATCCCGTCGGGTTTGGCTTGCGACACGCGCTCGCCAAACTGTGCATTTAGGCGACTTTCCCCTTGGGAGCAAGGCGAAACTGCTGCCTTCGATTTAAAATCGATCAGGAACGCAAAAACTCAAGAAAAGAGAGCAAAAATTGCCGGAATCGGCATGAAGGAGGTTCAGGGCAAACCGATTGGTAAAGGAGGGCTCGGGATTTGTGGAGAGGTCCCTCTCTTCGCTCGGGATGACAAGCATGCCGGGACACTCCGTTTCTTTCCTGGGATCCTGATTCGCTTTCTGCCTGTGCGCTGCCGGAAAAAGAAAAAAGGGTGGTCTCACGGCTGTGAAACCACCCTTCGTTCAGGTTGTAACCGTAATTATTTGCCCAGGAAAGCGCGCAGGGAAGCGAGCTGACCGGCGCTGCCGAGCTTGACGTTCTTGGCGGCGATGAACTTGGCGTATTCGTCCATGAACACCTTGCCCGGAGGCCGGAAGTCGAACTGGCCGGGATTATC
>JAPLTE010000059.1 GCA_026398235.1 Verrucomicrobiota bacterium | reverse complement strand
GTGACTCCGAAGAGACCGCCGTGGCAACGATTCACGGAATAGACAACCATGAGAACGCCCAAAAGCATGTCATTGAGCGGACTCCAAGAAATACGTCCATGCGTCCACAGCGAGAGAAAGGAGGCGTTGCACAAGGCAACAGTGGCCGCGACAAAGATCGACAGCGATGCCGTGAGCACGAGCGTTTCCCTGAAGCGCTTACTCAATCGGTCATTTTCGCCCCGAACAAGCATCTCCGTAAATGCTCCCACAGACATGTCGTAAATGCGCCAGACCAACTGCTGAGCGAGCGTAAATATTTTAGTGCAGACCGACCATGTAGCGGCCGCATCGAGGCCCATAACCCGTGTGATCACGACCACCTGGCTTGCGTTGAGAAGCTGCCAACCCAGGCTCAATAAAAAGACATCTTTTCCATAGAGAAAAAGCTCGCGAAAAATGCGGCGATCCGGTTTTCCCCAGCAGCCGCGGCTTGGCAAAAAACCCATTTTGATAACGGCTATCGTATGGATGGTTGCGGAGCAAAGAAACCCGAGCAAGCCAGCAAGCACCATGCTGTAAAGCTTCAGATGCATGGAAAAGCCGATCCACAATACGGCAAACGAGACCAGGAGTTGGACCATGAGAGCCAGGTTGCCCACATAGTAGCGCTGATGTGCCACGGCAGGGGTGCTCACAGCCCGCACCACGAACCCGAGGCCAAGCAGGATGGATTGGAACGCAAAAAGATTTCCGAAGAGATGACTGAACTGCGGGGACACTTGGGCCAGTAGCGCCACGAAAGGGCTCAACAGACAGCCAAACCCGCCAATGAGCGTTCCTTGAGTGATAAAAACCAACCCCGAGGTTACGACAGCAGAGCCGTAGCGCCCGCCGTCCCGGTCGTCCTTGTAATCGATGAGAATGCGCGCCGCCGAACTGCCCATCCCGAGATCAATCAAGGCGAGGTATCCCGCAAGCTGGCTGATCAATGCCCAAAGTCCAAACTCCTCTTTGGAAAGGTAATGGAGCGCAACGGGGATGGAGCCCATCGTATAAACGATATTGGACGCCAGAGCTAAATAGCTGGAAGAAACGCCCGAAACCAAATTTCTGATTCGGCTCATCTTATTCGGGGCGGTTCACTGTGCGGGGCATTGGCGCGTAAAAGAAGGGTTCGCGTCTGAGATAAAGCAGGCTGCCATAATGTAAAGCCTTATGCAAACGCAACCCCGCAAGACCCCGCAAGATCGAAGCTATTCGCGAGGAGCTTCGGGAATCAAGCGGGCATTAGTTCCCATCGCCTCTAACCTCTGGTATGCTACTGCCCATGAAACGCGTTGTGATTGCGGGCGGCGGTGCTGCGGGCTTCTTTGCTGCCATCGGGTGCGCACATGCTTGCGCAGCTTCGAGGCAGCCTGTGGAGGTGGTGCTGCTGGAACGCGGAGACGATTTTTTGACCAAAGTGCGCATCTCCGGCGGCGGGCGCTGCAATGTAACCCACGCCTGCTTTGATTCCCGCGAACTCGCCGCCTATTACCCGCGCGGCGGGCGCGCTTTGATCGGTCCGTTGCAACGCTTCGGGCCAGCGGAGACGGTGGAGTGGTTCAAAACGCGCGGAGTGATGCTGAAGACCGAGAGCGATGGGAGGATGTTCCCGACCACGGATGCGTCGCAAACCATCATCGATTGTTTCTTGCGCAGTGCGCTCGATGCGGGCGTTCTCCTCACGGCCCGTTGCGGCGTGGAAAGCGCAACCCGACTGCCCGGCGGCGGTTTTGCCCTGACGCTTTCCGACGGACGCGCCCTGGTTTGCGACCGGCTGCTGCTGGCGACCGGCGGCCCCCGCAGCATCGGCGCAGCCCCGACCTTGGCGGAATCCCTCGGCCATACGCTGGAGCCCCCGGTGCCTTCGCTTTTCACCTTTCGCGTGGAAACACCGTGGCTGCGGGCGTTGTCGGGAGTGTCTGTGGAGCCGGTGGAGGTCAGCGTGCCGGGAACCCGGTTGCGGGAGCGCGGGCCGGTGCTGGCGACGCACTGGGGCTTGAGCGGCCCTGCCGTTCTCCGGCTTTCCGCCTGGGGGGCGCGCGCTCTGCACGCGCTGGAGTACCGGTTTCCATTGCAAATCAACTGGCTGCCGGAGTTCTCGCAAGAAGCGCTCGGGATCGAGTTGCAGGCGCGCGCGGGCTCCCAACCGGCGGGACTCGTCGTGAAAGCGCCCGTTCGCCCCATTCCCCAGAGGCTTTGGGAACAGTTGGTGCTCGCAGCAGGGGTGGCACCGGAAACCCGCTGGGGAGCTTTTCCCCGCGCCGCCCTGCAACGGCTCCTTTTGCAGCTCACCCGCACGGAATTCCAGGTCACGGGCAAAAGCGCCAACAAAGCCGAGTTTGTCACCTGCGGCGGGGTTCGGCTGGGGGAGGTCGATTTGAAAACGATGCAAAGCCGGATCGCCCCGGGGCTCTTTTTCGCCGGGGAACTCTTGGACATCGATGGCCTCACCGGCGGGTTCAATTTCCAGGCCGCCTGGACCACCGGCTGGATCGCGGGTCAATCCATGGCCGTCTGATCGGTCCCAGGCGCGCAAAATCCGGCCATTATTAGTAAAAATGGGGGTAGCTAAAAACCTCCAATCTCCTAGGGTCAGCTTCTTTCCATGCCGGGCTTGCAACCGAGGGGATTCGCCCGCACTCTTTTTT
>JAPLTE010000041.1 GCA_026398235.1 Verrucomicrobiota bacterium | reverse complement strand
GGAAGCGCTCAACGGCAGCGCGCGCATCCCTCTGGCCCTTGTCTTCAAGCCGGTGCTCAAAACCCCGGAGGAGATCCGCCAACTCTGTCTTGACGCCAACCATGCGCCGCAGTGCGCGGGCTTGATCCTGTGGATGCACACCTTCTCGCCTTCCAAGATGTGGATTGGCGGCCTTTCGGCGCTGAAGAAACCGTTCCTGCATCTACATACTCAGTACGATCGTGATTTGCCTTGGGGAGAGATCGACATGGATTTCATGAACCTGAACCAGGCGGCCCATGGGGACCGCGAGGCCGGGTTCATCCACACCCGCCTGCGCCTCAACCGCAAGGTGGTCGTGGGCCACTGGTCGGACGAGGAAGTGCAGGACCGCCTCGCCGCATGGATGCGCGTAACCCGCGCCTGGGCCGACTGGCAGGGGGCTAAATTCGCCCGCTTCGGCGACAACATGCGTTACGTGGCCGACACCGACGGCGACAAAGTCGCCGCCGAGGCCCGCTTCGGCTACTCCGTCAATGGCTACGGCATCGGTGATCTCGTGCAGGTGGTCCATGGCGTGGGCGATGCAGCAATCGACGCTCTTTGCGCCGAATACGAACAGCGCTACAGCGTTGCGGCGGATCTTCGCAAAGGCGGTGCGCGCCATGAATCATTGCGCTACGGGGCACGCACCGAACTCGGCCTGCGGGCCTTCTTGGAAGCCGGGGATTTCGCCGGGTTCACCACCACCTTTGAAGACCTCCACGGCCTCAAGCAGCTCCCTGGTCTCGCCGTACAGCGGCTCATGGCCGACGGCTACGGCTTCGGAGCCGAGGGGGACTGGAAAACCTGTGCGCTGCTGCGCGCAATGAAAGTCATCGCCGCAGACCTGCCCGGCGGCACCTCGTTCATGGAAGACTACACTTATCACCTTCACCCGGCGGGTCACCTCGTGCTCGGCTCGCACATGCTCGAAATCTGCGAGTCCATCGCCAGCGGCAAACCGTCACTCGAAATCCATCCGCTTGGCATCGGCGGCAAGGAAGACCCGGTGCGCTTGGTCTTCGACGCCCCGGCAGGCCCGGCCCTCAACGCCTCGTTGGTGGACCTCGGCAACCGTTTCCGTTTGATCGTCAATGAAGTGGATGTGGTGGCCCCGCCCCAGCCTCTGCCCAAGCTGCCTGTTGCCCGCGCCGTGTGGGACTGCCGCCCGAGTTTCAAGACAGCCTGCGCCGCTTGGATCTATGCGGGAGGAGCGCATCACACAGGGTTCAGCTACGCCGTCACCACCGAGCACATGGAAGACCTTGCGGAAATCGCCGGAATCGAACTTGTTGTCATCGACGCTTCCACGGGAATCCGTGACTTCAAGGCGCAATTACGCAATAACGAACTCTATTACCATATCGCGCCCGGCTTGGGGCGTATGTAGTTCCGGTGCCGCTGCGGCAATCCGAGTAAGCGCTGGAACACGGCACCGGCTCAGCGCAACCAAAGATCCAGGCACACCCCAAGCAACAATGCGCCGCTGACTACCGCGTTCGCATTGAAGAAAGCCTGGTTGACTGAAGCCATATCGGCCCGTTGAGCGATTTTTTGCTCAAGAAAAAGCACCACCACTACAACTGCGAGGGCAATCCAGTAGAGCGCGCCGAGGTGCGCACTCCAGCCGAAGAGAGCGAAGCCCACCGCCGCGCCCGCATGCAAGCCGCGCGCGAGCCGCAAGGCCGCCGGGACGCCGTAACGGGCAGGAAAACTAAATAGCCCTTTCTTGCGATCGAACTCCACATCCATGGTGGCGTAAATCAGGTCGAACCCGAACGACCAGCACAGGACGGCTGCCGCCAGGAAATACGGAGTCGGCGTCAGGAGCGTGCCCGTGACCGCCGCCCACGCTCCCATCGGCGCGACACTCAACGCCAGCCCAAGGAAGAAATGGGGGAAGGCGGTAAAGCGTTTGGTTAGGGAATAAAAAAAGATCAGCGCCAGCATCGCCGGGCTGAGTGCGAAGCAAAGGCCGTTCAACATCCAGGTGCCGAAAAGGGCGCCTCCGGCGGCAAACAGGCAGAGGATCCATCCATGGGATTTCTGAATGAGCGTGTGCCTTTGGAAGGTGCGTGGATTTTCTTTATCGATTTCCCAATCCACCAACCGGTTGAAGCTCATCGCCGCGGTTCTCGCTGCGACCATGCAAAACAAAATCCACCCAAACACCCTCAGTTGCGGCATTCCGCCAGCGGCAACGGCCATCGAGACCAGCGCAAACGGAAGGGCAAAGACCGTGTGGGAAAATTTGATGAACTCGGCGAGTTTCGAAATGTAGGCCGCAATGCGTTTGAGGATGTGCATGGAGTGCAGCGATATTGTCCCAACGCTGCAATCCACGGCAAGAGCGAAGAACTGGCGCGCCTACCCATCTGCCTCGCCCTTGCGCCCAAACATTCCCTGGCCCCACGCATGTCGGTGCCGCTGGCCGAAAAGCGTAGCCGCAGAGCAGTTTTTGGGCTGTGCGCGAAAAGCTGCGCTGGAGAAGCAGCTAACTGCGCTCCGGCCGGACCACTGCCAGAACGGACGGCGTTTCGTTGAAGAGCTTGCGAGCCACTGCGCGCACTTCGTCCAACGAGATTGCTTCAATGCGGGCGCGCAAACGGGTGTATTCGTCAAAGCCAAGCCCATACAATTCGTCCAGCGCGCAGGCGTGGGCAAAAGCATCATTGCTCTGGTTGCGCATCGCTTCCTGCCCAAGCAGCTTCGCCTTGGAGCGCACCAGTTCCTCCTCGGTGAGCCCGTCGGTGGCAAGCGAACGGATTTCATCCAAAAACTCGGCCTTAACCGCTTCGACTTTGGCCGGATCGGTGCCGAGATAGAAAATAAACGGGCCGGGAGCAAGTCCTGACATCTGGCTCGCGCCCACAAAATAGGCGAGCCCGAGTTTTTCCCGGATACGGACAAAAAACCGGGAGCCCAGGTCGCTGCATGCTTCTTCAATGAGCTCGAGCGCATAGCGGTCGGGACTGAACAGATCGAGTCCACGGAAGCCGACCATCACGATCGCTTGTTCCTTGTTCTTGAATTCCTCAACGGCTTGGGAGGCGGCAAGTGGTGCGGGTTGAGGCGGATTTTCCAACGCTGGTTGCCCTGCGGGAAGCTCTGCGAACGCTTTTTCCACGAGCGCCTTGACCTCTTCCGCGTCCACCGCTCCAAACACGGCGATCACGCCGTTGCGGCCCGTGACATATTGCCGATGAAACGCAAGCAATTGGTCTCGCTCAAGCCCGGCAACAGTCTCCGGCGAACCGCTGGAACGCAGCCCGTAGGGGTGCCCTGCAAAGAGCGTGCGGCGCATCAGGTTGCGCGCCAGCGAAGTCGGCTCTTCCTCCTCGGCTTTGATTGAGGCCAGCTGCGCCTCCTTTTCTCGGGCAATCGCTTTTTGCGGAAAAGTCGGGTTGCGCAAGACATCCGCGAGCAGCTCCAGTCCTGCATTTAAATCCGGCTGCATCACTTTGACGGAAACGCCGGCGGAATTGTTGCCCGACTCTGAACCGATGGCTCCTCCGAGCGATTCGATTTCTTGCGCGATCTGTTCCGCCGTCCGGGTTTGCGTGCCTTTCAGAAGCACCCGCGAGTAGAGGCGGCTGATGCCGTTGTTTTCTGCGGACTCGGTCAGGAGTCCCGCTTTGAAACAAGCCACTGCGGAGACAAGGGGCAATCGAGGATCTTCGCGGACGAGCAGCCGCAAGCCGTTGGCGAGTTGAAATTTCCGAAGGGTTCCTGCACTTTTCTTCACCGTTTGCCGCGCGGCGGCGGGCAGCGCGCCGGGCGGATTGAGCGAAGTGATCGTCAGGTTGCGCTCGGTGAAGTAAGTCTGCAGGACGCGTGTGATATCCGCAGGGGTGACGCTTTGGAGTGCGGCCAAATAGTCGCGCGTGAAATGGAAATTGCGCGTGAGCAGCCAGTTCGAACCGATGTCGGACGCTTTGCCGCGCGTGGTGGCGAGATTGTTGAGATGGCTGGAGAGGGTCTGTTTGAGCGCCTTGGAAAGCTCCTCGGGCGTGACACCGTTGGTCTTGATTTCCTCCAGCATCGCAAACACTTCCTGCAAAGTGGCGTCCCGCTTGTCCGGGTCGAGCATCGCTTCGATGCCGAAGAGTCCCGGCTGTCCCGGCGTATAACACCACGCGTGGATGCCGTGAACCAGAGCGAGTTCCTCGCGCACGCGCCGGTAGAGGCGACTGGAGCGGCCATCGCCCAAAATCAACGCGAGCAGATCCAGTGCGGGAACATCCGGGTGCGTCAGCTCCGGGATGTGCCAGGCAATATCCAGGCGGGTCAACTCGGTGGGAAAATCGAGGTGCGCCTCGCGCCGCCCGAGTTGCGGCGGTTCCTGCGGAATGTAGACCGGCGAAAGCGCACTGCGCGGATGTTTTTCAAACACAGCGGCGAGTTGGTCGTAAACAGCCTGCGCGTCCACATCCCCCGTCACCACAAAGAACATGTTGTTGGGCACGTAACGTGCCTTATAATATTCCATCACATCATTGCGTGTGAGCCGATTATACACGTCGAGATGCCCGATCACCGGGTGTCGGTAAGGGTGCAGCCGGAAAGCGGCGGCAAACAGGTTGAGAGAACTCATCCGGTCGGGATCGTCCTGCCCCATCGCAAATTCGCGGCGGATGACCTCTTGTTCCTTCCCATATTCCTCGGGCGGCAATGTCGAGTTCAGCATCGCGTCGCCGAGGATGTCGAGTGCGGGGGCGACTCCGTTGCTCGGCGTATCGATCCAATAAACCGTGCGGTCAAACGAAGTGTAGGCGTTGATGTAGCCGCCGGCGTTCTGAACGGCCTGGGCGATCTCGTTTGGCCCGCGCGTTGCGGTTCCCTTAAAGAGCATGTGCTCCAAAATGTGCGAAAGCCCCGCTCCAAGCCACTGGCCTTCGTGAATTGAGCCGGTCTCGCACCATGCCTGCACGCTGGCAACCGGGGCGGAATGATCCTCCTCCACCAGAATGACCAGCCCGTTGGGAAGTGTCCATTGCCGAACGGCAGAGGTGGGAAACTCAATCATTTTCGGAGGGAGAGGAATCAGGAAGCCAGGAAACCAGGAATTATGATCAACTCTTTTGATAGAAGAAGTTATCTGGAACTCAGGAACTCAGGAAAAGAAAAAGACCCTCTCGAGCATTCTTCCTCTCTTTCCTGGCTTCTTGGCTTCCTGATTATTTTTTGCCTTTTCGTTACTTCTGAACCGGTTCGCCGGGTTGCTGCTTTGGGTCGCAGGCGCGGTCTTCGGGCTGGAACGGCTTCACAAAAGCCTCGGTGAAATCGTAGCCATTGCGGAAATCTTCAATCGTATCCGTCTCGGTTTTGCCGAAAATGCCCGCGCGGATCAGGTTGAAAACCATTTCGCCAATATCATCGCACCGGTGGATGCCCCACGCCTCAAAGACGGTCGTCACCATCGGCCCGTATTCCTTAATGGCAAACGCCCGCACGCCTTCGAGCAACTCCTGGCCGGTGACATGGCGCGAAAGATCGGTCTTTTGCTTCTTGCGGGACTTCATGGTGAAATCCAGCGCGTCCTGCAAAAAGAGATAAGCCTCCCGATCGTAGCGCGAGTCTGCCGCGACGAGTTGGTCAAGCGCTTCTGTAAAACCTGTTTTCTGCATAAAATGAAGTGCGATCCTGTGGCCCTGCGGCGGGAATCGTTTGCGGACCTTTTGGCGGTCCCAACTCCCTGTGCCGGTAGTGGCGCACTGTCGCCCCGACCAGGATCGAAAGCAACAAAGCGCCAGCCAAACATTTTTCGCGAGCCGTTAACTGGATCATGACACGACTGAACCGTCAAGTATAGGTGCGCAGGGCAGGGGCGTCAATCGCGGCTTGGAAGCTGTCTAGAATTGGGGGCGGGGTGCGTTGCAGCAGATATTGGGGTTGGCAAAGGGCGGTGCGGAGGGAGCAAATCTGACGATCTGCAACCGACGCGCAACGCAGGTCAGCGCCAAAAGATGCGCACCCTCGCCGAATTTTTAAATAGCTTCTTAGGTTGAACCGGGAGGGGCGGTTCAGGGATTTTCCTGCCGTTTTTCCTTGGTTCGCCGGGCAGTTGGGACGAATTCTTTTGATATGAGAAGAGCCGTAATTGCGGTTGCGCTTGTGATCCTTTGTCTTGTGGCGGGAGTGGCGCTCTGGCGGGGTTCGCAGGAGCGCCTGGTGGAGCCGGCCCAGCTTGTGCCCGCTGAAACATTGCTCCTGGCCGATTTTCCTGACCTGCCCGCCACGGCGATCCGTTGGAAAGAGACGGAACTCTACGCTCTTTGTCAGGAACCGCAGGTGCAGGGTTTTCTTGCAAAACCGCTCGCCGCGTTGCAACACAACGAGAGCTGGACCGGGACGCTGCGCAGCCTGGAGCGCATCCAGCCCCAAAGGGCTTTTCTTGCGGTGGTGAGTGTCACGAACAACATGCCCCGGGCCGTGGGCGGCTTCGCTTATAAAGAGGACCGGGCGGAGGTGGAGCGACTCATCACGAGCGCCCGCAAACAGTTCCAGAGCGCCTCGCCGGAGGGGAAACTCGAGCGCCTGAAACATCGCGATTTTCACATTGAGAGCTTTAGCGAAAAAGGGATCACGCTGGCAGGATGTTTCGCCCGGCACTGGTATTTCGTGGCAAACGATGTCGAGCTCTTGAAGGCGACGCTTGACCGGTTCAGCGGCAAAACCCATGCCGCTTTGGACAGCGCGCCAGCGTATCAGCAGAGCCTCGCGGTGCTGCCGCCGCATGCCGATTTCCGGCTCTTTACACAGCCCGGCGCGATCTCCGAGCGGTTGTTGGCCCGCTTGAACGCCTCCGGGCAGCTATTTGATCCGAGGGAAAGCGCCGCACTGGGCAAGCTCCGCTCGGTTGCGCTCGCTTCGCGGCTGGAAGGCAAGCGCATGCGGGGCGCTCTTTTTCTTTACGAACCCGAGATGCCGCCGCGCCCGGTGCTGAACGGAAAAACCTTGAGCCTCACCACCTCGAACACCCTTTTTTATGCGGCAATGGCCCCGCTGATTTCCGATGAACCGTTACAGCGCGGCAACCCCCAAGTTTTCCCAAGTCTTATCCCGATGCGGACATTGCTTGCGGCACTGAATTCCCCGCCCGCCACACTGGCACAATTCAAGACCGCCTTTGGACCCGAGCACGCCCTGTTGCTGGACTGGCCTGTCGGGGGAGGGGCGCCCAATCTGTTCCTGGTATGCGAAATCCGCGACCCCGCCGAGGCGCGGCGGTTTATGGAAAATGTGTTTCGCGCCTGGAACCGTGCGGACGCTGAAGGGGTCTCCTTCTGGACCCTCTCGGTCGATGACCCCACGATGGCCCAATTCCACCCCACGGTGGCTTTGACGGCCCATCATCTGCTGGCGGGGCTGAGTCCCGAAAGCCTGAAGCCGTTCGCATCGAATGCAGTGCATCCTCCGGGCGCGGGGGCGACGCTCGAACGTTCGGTTGCCTATCAAGGCGCAATGGGCACGCTGCCCAAACCCCAAATTGGGTTCGCCTATTTGGACGCAAAACCCGTTTTTGAGCGCATCTACAGCTTTCTGCGCCCCGCCGCCATTCTCTGGGGCAACGGTATTGCAAACATGAACGGCACGCTCGATTTCACCCAATTGCCGACCCCCGAGGTCATTGCCGGGCACCTCTCGCCCATGGGCCTTTCCGCTGTGCAGACGGAATCGGGGATTCTGCTGGAAAGCACGGGGCCGATCTCTTTTCTGGAACTGGGGGAGGTGCTCGGGGCCGCTGCCGTGGGGGTCGCGCTCCCCTCCCTTGGGGGGGAACCATTCCCCCTGCCACGCAAGCGTTTGCCGGGGATTTTGCCTCCCGCTCCCACGACCCCGCTGTCGGCTCCCGGCAAAGATCCGGCTTCCGCCGCCGCGCCAGAAGGACCCCCTGAAGCTCTGAATTAAGCAGGGGAAATGCTAATACGTGAAATATTTTGAGCGGAAAGCATTTTCCGTTCGTGATTCTTGAAAAAGGTGGTATTATAACCATCTATGCCTATTCAGAAGAAAACTGCGTTTTCCCGTCGTTTGCCTGACCTCGTGACCGAGGAACTGGTCAGCGTTCTTTCGCGGAAAAGCTCTTTCGAATTTAAGCAACTCTTTGAGATCGTGCACGAGAACCTTCGGGCTCGGAATGCGGCCAGCGGCGGCGAGGAAATGCTTCGCCTGCGCGCTTATGAAAAGCTGCAAAACCTGGTGGCTCGCGGCATGGTGAAAAAGACCGGCAAGAAATACAAAGGCCTGGCTTCCCTGGCCACGATGCAGCCGGTGGTGCCCGTCGTTCCCGCAGTTGCCGCTTAAACGCGCGCCTCTCCCGGTATGCTCAAAGAATATATCCCCGTCCTCATCCAAATTGTTGTGGCGCTTGGGTTCGCCGCCGTGGCGCTTATCTTCAGCGTGCTTCTCGGCAAGACGGGCCGCCGCAATCCCACCAAAGACAGCCCCTACGAATGCGGCATGCTCCCCTTGAGCGGCCCGCAACCCCGTTTCGCGGTGAAGTTCTACCTGGTGGCGATGCTCTTTATCCTGTTCGATCTGGAAGTGGTCTTCATGTATCCTTGGGCGGTTTCCTACCGTCAATTCGTCACGCTCCACGGACCCGGGATTCTCTGGAGCATGTTGAGCTTCATTGCCATCGTGACGGTTGGGTACGTCTACGCCATCAAAAAAGGCGTGCTGGACTGGAAACGCTAATCCTTGCCCAAGTTTCCGGGTAAAAGGGCAATCCTGCTCCCGCCCCCGAATCCTCTTTGATGGGCAAATTGCGCGCGATTTGGAGAAAAGCCGCTGAATCGGTCCAGCGCTTCCTTCTCACGCAGACGCGGACCGGCATCGCTTGCGTCGGATTGATCGTGCTCGCAGGCTGCCTGACGCTTGTCATCTGCCCCGACACACAGGACGAGGAGGCACCGATTCTTTCCGCCGCGCGGTTGCCGATCGTGGTCATCGACGCCGGACACGGTGGAAAAGATGAGGGGGCCAAGTGCAAAGGCGTGCTGGAGAAAACGCTCACGCTGGATGTGGCGCTTCGGCTCGAGCGCATCCTGAACGCGCGCGGGTTTTCCACCGTCCAGACGCGCACGGAGGATGTGTTTATTCCGCTTTCAGAGCGGGCACAGATCGCCAACCGCGTCCAAGGGGATGCCGTTTTCGTGAGCATCCATTTCAACCAGGGGAGCGGCCGGGAGATCGCCGGGATCGAGACGTTTTACGCCGACAACAAAGTCCCCATCGCAAGCGACTGGACCTGGCTCGGTCTTTTTAGCAACGCCGAACCGCTGGACATGGGGGAGAACCTCGCCGCCGAAGTCCAGTATGCTGTTATTTTGAAAACCGGTGCGCGGGATCGCGGCATTCGCGCCCGCCATCTTTACGTGACGCGGCACACGCGATTGCCTGCCGTGCTTGTGGAAGGGGGATTCATCACCAACCGGATGGAATCGCACCTCCTCAACGAGGAGCACTACGCCGAAACCCTCGCCGCAGGGATCGCCGATGGAATCGAAGCGTGGTGCCGGTCGCGCCAGAAAACCGTTCCACCGACATTGGCTCAAGCGCCGTGAGATGCGGGGCGTATTCACGAATCGAAGTGTTATCCTGAAGCCTTTCCGATCCCAGCATCTTGCGTGGTGGATCGACCGCTCCGCGGGCGATTTTTCAAAGTACATCGAGCGCAGCGAGGCGATTTCGTTTGACGACGCCTACCCCCCGGAATCGCGCGCGGAGCGCACGATCCACCTTCGAAAGGTTCATCAGTTCTTCGGGTTCCTTTTACATATCCAGCAGCAAGCGCGCTGGATCTTCAATGGCTTCCTTCACTTTGATGAGGAATGTCACGGCTTCTTTGCCGTCCACGACGCGGTGGTCGTAGCTCAACGCCAGGTTCATCATCGGGCGGATGGCGACCTGTCCTTTCACGGCGATCGGGCGCTCCATGATTTTGTGGAGACCGAGGATGCCGCTCTGGGGCGGGTTCAAAATGGGCGTGCTCAAGAGCGAACCATACACGCCACCGTTGGAAATGGTGAACACGCCGCCCTGCAGATCTTCGACGCGCAGTTTGCCTTCGCGGGCGCTCTGGGCGTAGGCGAGAATCTCTTTCTCCATCTGAGCAAACCCTTTGCGATCCGCGTCGCGGATCACCGGAACCACGAGCCCGCGCTCGGTGCCGACGGCGACGCCGATGTCGAAATAGTGGTTGAGGATGAGTTCCTCGCCGTCCATGCGGCTGTTGATGGCGGGCACGGCTTTGAGGGCGGCGACGGTCGCCTTCAGGAAGAACGACATGAAGCCGAGTTTCACACCGTGTTCTTTGGTGAAATCCTCTTGGTGGCGTGAACGCAGTTCCATCACCGCGCTCATATCGCACTCATTGAAGGTGGTCAGGATGGCCGCCGTTTGCTGGGCCATGACGAGTTGCGCGGCGATCTTGCGGCGCAACGGCGAGAGCTTTTTGCGGGTGAACCTTTCCTCTTTCGGGGGAGGCGGGGCCACGGGCGCCGGTTTCTCTTCCGGCTTGGGCGCGGGTGCGACCGTAGCGGTGCCCGATTCCTCAATCGTCCCGACGACCGTGCCGATTTTCACCTCTTCGCCTTGGGGGACAAGAATGTGGAGCACGCCCGCTTTTTCGGCAGTGATCTCCGTGGAGACCTTGTCGGTTTCCAGTGTGAACAAGGCGTCTCCGACAGCCACAGCTTCACCGTCCTGCTTGTGCCAGACGGAAAGCAGCCCGCTCTCGATGGATTCGCCGACGGAAGGGATCTTGATTTGGAGGCTCATAAGGATGTTTATTGAAACGCGTCTTCCACGAGTTGGCGCTGTTCCATTTTGTGGAGCGCCAAGGCTCCGACGGCGGTGCTGGCCGCTTCGCCGCGTCCGGCATAGACAAGGTGTTTGTGGAGCAGCGAGGCGAGGCGGGGCGAGAGGAAACTCCAGCCGCCCATGTTGCGCGGCTCTTCCTGGCACCAGAGGAATTTCTTCACGTTGGCGAACGGCGCGACGGCTTGCGCGAGGGCCGCTTCGTTGAGCGGGTAAAGCTGCTCGATGCGGATGATGGCGGTATCGGCCCGGTTCTGTGCCTGCCGGTGTGCCAGCAAATCGTAATAGACTTTGCCGGTGCAGAAGATCACGCGCTCAACCTGTTCGGGGCTGCCGAGTAGGGGTCCCGGCAGGATTTCGTGGAAGCGGTCCTGCGTGAAATCGGCAAGCTTCGAGACGCACACTTCGGCGCGCAAGAGACTCTTGGGAGTCATGAGGATGAGCGGCTTGCGAAAAGGGCGCTTCATCTGGCGGCGCAGGATGTGGAAATATTGCGCCGGAGTGGTCAGGTTGGCGACCTGGATATTGTCCTCCGCGCAAAGTTGCAAATACCGTTCCACGCGCCCACTGGAATGTTCCGGCCCCTGGCCTTCATAGCCGTGCGGCAGCAAGAGGACGATCCCGCTGGGCCGTTGCCATTTGGATTCTGCTGCGGCGATGAATTGGTCGATGATCACCTGTGCTCCATTGGCGAAATCGCCGAATTGCGCCTCCCAAATGCAGAGCATGGAGGGGAAGTTCAGCGAGTAGCCGTAGTCGAACCCGAGCACGGCGGCTTCGGAGAGCAGCGAGTTGTAGTTGCAGAACTGGGCCTGGTTTTCGCTCAGGTGTTTGAGCGGAGCGTAGGGGGCGCGCGTTTCGGAGTCGTAGAGAACGGCGTGGCGCTGGCTGAAGGTTCCGCGCTGGCTGTCCTGCCCGGAGAGTCGCACGGGAATTTCTTCAATGAGCAGTGAACCGAGCGCGAGCGCTTCGGCAAACGCCCAGTCGTAAGGGCCGCCCGCCGCGTGCGCTTTCGCCCGGCGATCCAGCAGGAGCCGTTGCAGTTTGGGCAAAACGTGAAACCCTTCGGGAACCTGCGTGAGCGCGTGGACGATCCGGTCGAGCGTCTCCTTGGGCACGGCGGTTTCCACCGGTTCGTGGGAGTAGGCGGGCTGGAACACCGCCGTCGATTCCCGGAAACGGTCCACCGGTTCGGCGGCAGCTTTGCGGACTTCCTCCAGCGTGCTCTCGAGTTTCGTTTGGTATTCTTTGTCGATCTCGGCGGCGGCTTCGGCGCTCAGAATGCCGGAATCGATGAGCCGTTGCGAAAACAGCTTGCCGACGGAAGGATGCTTGTCGATGCGGGCGTAGAGATCGGGTTGCGTAAAGTTCGGCTCGTCCCCCTCATTGTGCCCGTAGCGCCGGTAGCAGAGCAGGTCGATCACGGCATCGCGATGGAACTGCTGGCGGAACGCGAACGCGAGTTCGGTGATGAAGAGAACAGCAAGGGGATCGTCCCCGTTGACGTGGAAAATAGGCGCCTCGATCATCTTCGCGACGTCCGTGGCGTAAGCCGAAGAACGGGCTTCCGAGGGGAGCGTGGTAAAGCCGATCTGGTTGTTGACGATCACATGCACCGTGCCGCCCACGCGGTAGCCTTGCAATTGCGAGCAGTTGAGCACTTCGGCCACGATTCCTTGCCCGGCAAACGCCGCGTCGCCGTGGATCAAGAGCGGCAGCACCTTGGTGCGCTCTTGCATGTCTCCGCGCACCCGTTGGCGGGCCCGCGCCATCCCTTCGACCACCGGATCGGCGGCTTCGAGATGGCTGGGATTGGAGGCAAGCCGGATTTCGACTTCTGTTCCTTTGCTCGTCGCCCGTTTGGAGTGGTAGCCGAGATGGTATTTCACGTCGCCGTCGCCGCCCACCATCTCCGGGATATAGTTTTCAGAAAACTCACTGAAAAGAACGCGCAGCGATTTGCGCAGGAAATTGGCGAGCACGGTCAACCGGCCCCGGTGCGCCATGCCCATCACGATCTCTTCCACGCCGTGCCGGGGTGCATCCTCCAGCAAGGTTTGCAGGATCACCATCAGCGATTCCGCGCCCTGGAGCGAAAACCGCTTCTGGCCGACGTAACGGGTGTGCAGGAAATGCTCAAAGCTTTCCGCCTCCAGCAACTCCCGCAGAATCGCCTTTTGCGTGGTGGCCGGGACGGTTTTGTCGGAAGGGCGCGTCTCCAGCCGGTCGCGAATCCAGTTGCGCACCCGTGGGTTTTGGATGTGCATGAACTCCACGCCGGTCGAGCCGCAATAAATGGCTTGAAGCGTGGCGATCAGGTCGCGCAGCCGCATTTTTTCGCCGCCCCGGAAGAACCGGGAAGCCACGGTGAGATCGAGGTCTTTTTCGCTGAAACCGAGTTCCCGCAGACCCAGGAGCGGCTGCTCGGGCCGGGAATCGCTGAGCGGGTCGATCTTGGCAATCGTGTGGCCCAGGGTGCGGTAGGCATACACCAATCCGTCCACGCGCGTCTGGAGCGGCAATTCGGCGCTCATCCCGGCTGGAATGGCGGGAGGCTCTGCTCCTTCCGATGGTTCGGCGGCGGCAGGAGCTACAGGGGCGGGCACTCCCTTGGTCGTGGGCGAGGCACCGAGCTCAAACCCTTCAAAAAAAGCGGACCAGGTAGCGTCCACGGAAGCCGGATCGCGCTGCCAGCGCTGATAGGTTTCGTCCAAGAGTCCGGCGTTGAATGCATTAACGAGCGATGTCCTCATTTTAGAAACGGATGGCCTGCAATATAGCCATTCGCCATCTCAAACGAAGCGAAATGATCCTTTGGAGGCCCGGAATTGGCGGGGCCCCACAATTTTTGAGCAAACTGGGCGGTTCTCTGTCTTAAAAATCAACTCATGAAGCGACTCCTCCACATTTTCCGCCCGTTTTTGGCTGTAGCCCTCTTTTTGGCCCCGGTTTTGGGCGTTTGCGCCGAACCCGCTCAACCGGCTTCCGAACCTTCGGTGATTGCCGTGGCCAAGGCGCTTCCCGCCGTGGTGAACGTCAACACCGAGCGGATCGTCCGGCGCGCCTACCGGGACCCGTATGACGACTTTATCACGCAGTTCTTTGGCGAACAGATGCGGCCTCCGGGGCGGGAACTCCGGCAGAAAGTGCAAAGCCTCGGGTCCGGGTTTATTGTCGATCCCGCGGGCTACATCGTCACCAACCAGCATGTCGTGGACCGGGCCGAGGATCTCAAAATTTCCGTGACCACACCGGACGGCAAAACCTACAACGCACGCTACATCACCGCCGATCCGTCCGCCGACCTGGCCCTGCTCAAAATCGAAAGCAGCACGCCGTTGCCGTTCCTTTCGCTCAAAGATATTTCGCCCAATCTGTTGGGAGAAAGCGTGCTTGTGGTGGGGAATCCGCTCGGTTACGGCCATTCCGTGGCGCGCGGGATCCTGAGCGCCACCAATCGCACGCTCTCCGTGGAGAACAACGAGTATGCGGGGTTGCTGCAAACCGACGCCGCCATCAATCCCGGCAACAGTGGGGGCCCGATTATCGACATTGCCGGCAAACTGGTCGGCGTCGCCTCCGCCAAGATGGCTTACACCCCGCAAGGAGTGCCCACCCAGGGGATCGGATTTGCCATTCCGGCCCGGACCGTGGCGGAAAAAATCGAGCAGTTTAAACGCGATGCGCAGAATCCCAAGCCGGTCGATCTCACCCAAGCCACCCGGCGGCGGTTGGGGATTTCGCTTCAGGCGCTCACTTCCGACTTGAGCGACGCCCTTGGCATTCCCAGCGGCGCAGGCGTTCTCATCTCCGACGTGGAAGCGCAAAGCCCGGCGCACAAAAGTGGGCTGCGGCGGGGATTGGTCCTCTATAAAGTGGGCCGGTTTGAAGTGAACAGCCCGGGGGAGGTCGAAACCTTGCTCCAGCGGGCCAAGGGAGGCGATACCATTGATCTTGGCGTGGGAGTGATCCAGCGAATCGGGGGCCGCGTTTTGCAGCAGATCCAAACGGTGAGCCTCACGGCACGCTAAAAACAGGGGCGCTTCATGCCACTTCTCGTTGAGAGGAACCGTTTATTGACAGGATGAACAGGAGGGGGTTCCTCCTATTTCATGCTCTCGTGAGCAGCGGAGCTTCACTATTTTTTAGACAGGATTAACAGGATTAACATGATTTACAGGATTTTTGGAAAGGAAATTCCATATGCTCGAGGCGTCCCCCGAACTATGGACGTAATCCTGAAAATCCTGAAAATCTTGTTCATCCTGTCTAAACTGCCAAGGGTGCCAGGTTTAAACGGTCTTTATGAACTGGAAGCGGTGTCAGATTTTTCGGGGAACAACGCGAGGATGCTCTCCTCGTTGGCTTTGCAAAGACCCCGCTCGGTGATGAGTCCCGTGACGAGCCGACTGGGCGTGATGTCGAATCCGTAATTCGCGGCGGGGCTGCCTTCCGGCGCGACGAGCACCTCCACCTGGGCGCCATCGAGCCAACCTTCGGCATATTTCACTTCTTGCGAGCCGCGTTCTTCAATGGGGATTTCGGCCACCCCGTCCCGCATCTTCCAATCGAAAGAAGAGGAGGGGAGGGCCACGTAAAACGGCACGTTGTTATCTTGCGCTGCCAAGGCTTTGAGATACGTGCCGATCTTGTTCGCCACATCGCCCGTGCGCGTGGTGCGATCGGTTCCCACAATCACCAAATCGACCATGCCGTGCTGCATGAGATGGCCCCCGGTGTTGTCGGCAATGAGCGTGTGCGGCACCCCGTGCTGGCCGAGTTCCCAAGCCGTCAACTTGGCTCCCTGGCTGCGTGGGCGCGTTTCATCCACCCACACATGAACCGCGATGCCCCGGTCGTGCGCGGCGTAGATGGGGGCGGTGGCCGAACCGTAATCCACAAACGCGAGCCACCCGGCGTTGCAATGGGTGAGCACATGGACGGGCGCTCCGCCCTTGGCCCGGCTGATCGCTTCGATGAGCGCGAGGCCGTGTTCGCCGATTCTCCGGCAATAGGTTGCATCTTCCTCGGCGATCTCCTGGGCGGTGGCGAAGGTTAACGCCACTTTTTCCTCGGGAGAGGTGCTTTTGGTGATGGCGGCCAGTTGCCGGTCCACCGCCCACGCCAGGTTGACCGCCGTCGGGCGCGTGGCTTTGAGTTGTTGTGCCGCCGCTTGCAGATGGCCATCGAAGCTGTGCGCGTGACAGGCTTCCAGAGCGGCGATATACATTCCAAAACCGGCGGTCGCCCCGATGAGCCCCGCCCCGCGAATATGCATTTCTTGAATCGCGGCGGCCACTTGATCCACGGTCGCCAAATCCTCAATCACAAACCGATGCGGCAGGAACCGCTGGTCGATGATCTGCACGATGCGTCGGTCCCCTTTTTTAACCCAAAGGGTCCGGTAATGCTGGCCTTGGATGTTCATAGAGAGAGGCGAATCTGCCAGTTCTCTGGGGGCCTCGCAATGCGGAACCGCAGCGGTCATTCCCGGGGAAATGCCGGAATCCTGATTTTGTGGAAAAAATTTCCATGCAACCGGGCGCATTCCAGTTTAGTAAGGTATGCCAAATCCTTGGTGACGGTCGGGAACAGACCGCCGGGGCACTCCATTTCCATGATAAAAGTCGAGAACCTGACGAAACGCTACGCGGGCGTGACTGCGATCCACGACCTGAATTTTCACGTCGAAAAGGGGGAGATCGTCGGCTTTTTAGGGCCCAACGGCGCGGGCAAATCGACGACGATGCGCATTCTTTCCAGCTACATGCCGGCGACTTCAGGGCGCGCTTCCATCGCCGGGTTTGATGTGTTCAGCCAGTCGATGCAGGCCCGACAGCACCTCGGCTACATGCCGGAAAATGTGCCGCTTTATCCCGACATGCGCGTGACGGAATATCTGAATTACCGCGCCACGCTCAAAGAGATTACTGGCACCCGCCAACGCGAGCGGGTGGGCGACGTGAAGGAGCTTTGTGCGTTGAAAGAGGTGGAGAACCGGATCATTGGCACGCTTTCCAAGGGGTACCGCCAGCGGGTTGGCCTCGCCGATGCCCTCCTGCACTCGCCTGACCTGCTGATTTTGGACGAACCGACGATCGGCCTTGATCCCAACCAGATCCGGCAAGTGCGCGACTTGATCCGCAACCTGGGCCGCCATCATACGATTCTGCTCTCGACGCATATCCTGCCGGAGGTGGAAATGACCTGTAGCCGCGTGGTCATCATCAACCGGGGAAAAATCGAAGCAGCCGATACGCCGGAGAACCTCGTCAACGCCATGCGGGCCGCCGGAGGAATCCGGCTCGAAGCCAAAGTGGGGATGGACAACGGGGTGGAGGAGATCGGGAAGCTTCCGGGCGTGAAGGAAGTGGCGATGGAAACCGAGGACGGCTGGACGATTTTCACATTGCGCACCGATTCGCGCACCGATCCCCGTGAAGCTCTTTGGCGACTGGCCACCGACCGCCGCTGGACCGTGCGCGAGCTTTCCCGCCGTCGCGCCACACTCGAAGATGTGTTCGTGGAACTGACCCTCGGCGATGAAGTTTGACAGAGAATCTGGAACTCAGGAACTCATGACCAGAAATCCCGCAGTTTTGAAGACTTGTGTGAGGAATCGTTCCCAATCTCCTGATTGGGAACGGGGGGTGCAGCGGGGGAGCGCAAATTCTCCCTTTCTTTTTCCTGAGTTCCTGAGTTCCAGATTGTTTTTGCTGCGGATGTCTTTCCGTTTTCCTGAATCTTTAACATGACCAAATTTCTCACCCTACTTTCCCGCGAAGTGAAGTCGTGCTTCTACTCGCCGATTGCGTATGTCGTCCTCTGCTTTTTCCTGGGACTCACGGGGCTCTGCTTCTACAGCGGTGTCGGGTTTCTCTCCCGGGGCGCCACGGAACGCACGATTGTGGAGGCGTTCTTTGATTCCATTCCGTTTTGGATCGGGTTCATCCTGATTTTCCCGCCCATCACGATGCGCGTCTTCTCCGAGGAATTCAAGATGGGCACCATCGAGACTTTGATGACCGCGCCGGTGCGCGACTGGCAGGTGGTGCTCGCCAAATTTGGCGGGGCGCTGGTCTTCTACATGGTGCTCTGGCTGCCGACGCTCCTTTATTTCGTCATCTTCCAGCAGGTGGCAAAAGCCGACGCGGCCAGCGCGGCAGGGGCCTACTGGGGCAGCTATCTCGAGTTGCTCATGGCCGGGATGCTTTTCATTTCCGTGGGCTGCTTCGCCTCGGCTTTGACGCAAAATCAAATGGTGGCCGCCGTGATCTCCTTCTGTGTGATCACCTTCTTTTTCCTCGGCGGGTTGCTCTCGTTTTTCACCCCGAATATTTCGCCCGAGTTCCGCATGTTCGCGAGCTATTGCTCGGTGCTCGAGCACATGGGCGAGTTCTCCAAGGGGATGATCGATTCGCGGCGCTTTGTCTTTTACGGATCGGGCACGGCGCTCATGCTCCTCTTGACGCACCAGGTTTTCCAATTTCGCCGTTGGAAAGCATAAGCACCTCTTTTTGCATGGCTAATCACACTTCCATTCCCCGCGGCAGGATCGGCTTGAATGTCCTCCTTCAATCCGCCCTTTTCGTGCTGCTCTTTGCGATCGCGAATTACCTCGGGTTCAACCACTACAAACGGTGGGATTTTTCCCGCGACCAAAAATACACCCTCTCCGCGCAGTCCAAGCGTGTGCTTTCAAACCTGAAAAAGCCGGTGCACCTCGTCGTCTTTTTTTCCGGCGGCTCGCCCATCGCACGGGATACCGTGAACCTGCTTCATGAATACGCCTACGCCTCAAAAAAGATGGTGGACGTGGAGGTGGTCGATCCGTTTTTAGCGATGAGCCGCGCGCGCGAGATCGCCACCCAATACAAGCTGCGCGAGAACGACAATGTCGTGATCGTCGATTACGAGGGGCGCACGCAATTTGTGAGCGCGGCGGAAATGGCGGAGTATGAGCCGTCGCTCAACCTCCTGGACAAGCCGAGGCTGAAGACGTTCAAGGGTGAACAGGCGATGACGAGTGCGCTCATGGAAATCACCGAGACGGGTTCCAACCATATCTACAGCATCTCCGGACACGGGGAAACCGCTCTGGATGCCGATCCTCAATTGAGCGGCTTGAAAGCATTCATCGAGCGGCAGAACATCAAGATCGACCCGCTCAAGCTCACCGACGTGGAGTTGGTGCCGCCGGAGGCCAAGGCGCTCTTTATCATCGCGCCCAAATACGATTTCTCCGATCTCGAGCTCGTGGCATTGCGCGCCTATTGGGCCAAACGGGAAAAACCGGGACGGCTGTTTGTGTTCCTGGAACCCGGCACGGCCACGCCGAACCTGTGCGCGTTTTTGGCCGAGTTGGGGATCGTCGTCAATGACGACCGGGTATTGCGCACCATGCCTGTGCGGCTGGCGACCGGGGTGGTGCGCGGGATTCTCAAAGAGATCACCGGCGATTTTGTGCCCGGCTCACCCATCACCAAACGCCTGAACAACGTGACCGCGCGTTTGGTGGGCGGACCCACCCAATCACTGACCCTTGATGCCGAGCGCGGCAAGGCGGCCGCTCTCAAACTCCAACCGCTCCTCCAGGCGTCCAAAGGGTTCTGGGGCGAGACCCGTTACGCGGAAGGAATGGAAAAGGGAGTTTATTTCGACCCCAAAGAAGATCACATCGACCCGATCGTCGCCGCTTCCGCTGAAAAGGGAGCCGTAAGCGACGACCGCCTGCGGGTCGATTCCTCGCGTCTCATCGTCATGGGTTCCTCTGCATTTCTATCCAACGAAACCATCACGGAAGCCGATATGGATTTTGTCTTGAACGGTCTCAATTGGCTGCTCAACCGGGAGGAAATCATCGGCATCGCTCCGAAAGCGGCGCACAACCTTTCGCTGAATTTGACGGAATCCCAACTCGGCTTGATTGCCTTGCTGGTGATGGTCGCCATTCCCGGAAGCGTGGGCGCGCTTGGGTTTGTCGTCTGGCTCAAGCGCAGGCGTTAGAAGATCATGAGCACAAAAACGACGCTTCTTTTGATTGCCCTCGCCGGTTTGCTCCTGGGGTTCATTGCCCTGTACGAACGCAAACAGCCCAAGAGCTGGCAGGCCGCCGACCGTGAGCGCTACGTGCTTCTCTTTGACCGCAACAGCGTCGAAGGAATCGATATTTTCAGCAACGAAGACAAGGTGCAGCTTCGTAAACGGGGCAGCCAGTGGGTCATGGAAGCTCCGGTGAAAGACCGGGCCGATACGAAGGCGATCCAAGAAATCCTCGCCCGCTGCGAGGCGCTACAAAGAGAGCCCGGCAGCTTGGTTGCAGACAAGCAGCAGTTGAAAGCGTTCGGGGTCAACAAAAGCTCCATTCGCCTCAAGCTCCTCGGACCCGACATGCCCGCCACCCTTCTTTTCGGCAAGGAGACCGCCGTGGAAGGCAAAATGTATGTGCGGCTGGAGGGAACCAATAACGTATCCATCGCGGGGACCGATCTGCGCAATGGGATCGTCCGCAAGCCCGACGAATTTCGCGACCCCCAATTGGCGGATTTCGATTCCGCCGAGGTTGCAAAGGTCGCGGTCAAAACGGCGGCAGGCGAGATCGGGCTTGCGATGGAGGGGGGGAGGTGGGGGGTGGTCAAGCCGCTCCACGCCCGCGCGGACGATGTCCGGGTGACTGCCTTTTTGAACAGCGTTTTGCACACGCAAATCGCGGTGTTTCTGCCGGAAAACAGCGCCAATTTGAACAGCTACGGTTTGAGCGAACCGCGCGGCACCGTCACCTTTACCCGTTTGCACAACCCGCAGCCCGTGGTATTGGAAATCGGCGCACGAGACGAAAAAACCGGCGGCGTTTACGCCCGTTTCTCCAACCGCAGCGCGGTCTGCCTGCTGCCGAAAGAATCCGAGAACATCCTCTCCCTTCACCCCAACGCCTTGCGCGACCAGCGGTTGCTGCGCCTCGATCTGGATTATGTGGACCGGATCACCCTGCAACCTGCGGGGCATGTGCCGATCCTTTTGCAGCGCAACCGTGAAGAGTGGATTTTGAGGGGCCAGAACGCGCCAGCCAACAAGGCCAAGGTGCTGCAATTCGTGAAAGAACTGCAAACACGCAAAATCGAAGCATTCGTCACCGACATTGCTTCGGATCTGGAGAAATACGGTTTTGATCAGCCTCAATTACGCGTGACCTTTTCCTCGTACGCCTCCGAGAATACCGCCGAAGCCAATGCCGGGGAGATGCCGATTCTCACGCTCGCATTTGGCAAAACCGAAGGGGAGATCGTCTATGCGCGCTTGGAGGATGAAACTTTTATCGTTTCGGTGGACAGATCGGCGCTTTCGGAAATCAGCGTGAACGCGGTGGAATGGCGCGCACTTTCCCTGTTCCATTTCAAACCATCAGAGATCACGACATTGGAGGTGACGCACTTGAGCGATGGGATTCCGCGGGTCTCGCTGGCATTCAAAGAGAATCAATGGATTGCTGAAGAAGGATCAACCCCTGGTAAACTCAACCCGGTGAACATCCAAAGCCTCGTGAACACTTTGGCGGCTCTCAAAGCGATGCAATGGACGGCGGAAGCAGGGCCGCTGGTTGCGTCAGAAGTTCTGGAATTCAAGGACGCCCACGGCAAATCGCACAAGGTGCTCCTTGGCGCGCCCGCTTCCGACGGGAGTTGTCTCGGGATGATCGATGGAGACACCGGTGTGTTCCGGCTCGCCGCCCCCGACGCGAGCGCCTTGCGCCTGCCGCTGGTCGCGCCGGAATAAATCTATCTGGAACTCAGGAAATCAGGAAAAGGAACAACAGCTTTTTCCTGAGTTCCTGAGTTCCTGATTTTCTTGGATGGGGTGAGCCCGGGTTACACCCGGCTTGCGCCCACTCCAGCAGGTGGTTAGGCTTTGCTTATGAGCATGACGAAGGACGAGGTGGCTGCGGTTCTGGAGGCGATCACGCAACTTTTGGAGTTGAAGGGGGAGAACCCGTTCAAGATTCGCGCGTACCAAAACGCCGCTCGCGCGGTGGAGACCTATTCGGGAAATCTCGAAGCGGCTGCGAATGAAGGACGGCTTACGGAAATCCCCGGCATCGGCGCGGCGATCGCGGAAAAAATCGCGCTGCTCATCCAGACGGGCCATCTGCCGTATTACGAGGAGCTCAAAGCGGAGTTTCCACCGGGGATCTTTGTCCTGTTCGAGTTGATGGGGGTTGGGCCCAAGAAAATCCGCGCCGTCTACGACAAGCTTGGGATCGCCACGCTCGAAGAACTGGAAGCCGGGTGCAAGGACGGGCGCGTTGCGGCCCTGAGCGGGTTTGGAGCCAAAACGGCGGCCAACATTTTGCAAGCCATCGAGCAGCGCCAGAGTGTGGCGGGGAGTTTTCTGCTGGGCGATGTGGCGGAAGCCGCAGAGGCGCTTTATGACGATCTGCGTGGCCACCCGGATGTTTCGCAGGCGGCCATCGCCGGCAGTTATCGTCGACGCAAAGAGGTGGTGCACGATCTCGATTTCGTGGTCGCCTCGCTGCGTCCGGAGAACGTCACCGAGTTTTTCACCACGCATCCATTGGTCCAAAGCGTGATAGCCAGTGGCGCGACCAAATCCAGCGTGCGGCTGCGGGACGGCGTGCAGGCCGATCTGCGCGTGGTGAGCAACGCGCAATTTCCGTTTGCCTTAAACTATTTTACCGGCAGCAAGGAGCACAACATCGTCTTACGCGGGCGGGCGCTCCAGCACGGCTGGTCGCTCAACGAATACCGGCTTTCGGTGGTGGAGGAGGGGCGCGTCAAGCCGGAGCCGATTCCCGAGATCGTGGAAGAGCGCGATCTCTATGGGGCGCTCGGGCTCGATTACATCCCGCCGGAACTCCGCGAAAATCTGGGCGAATTTGCCGCCGCCGAGTCCCATACCCTGCCTGATTTGATTGCTTTGGAAAACCTGCGCGGCACCTTTCATTGCCACACGACGGCGAGCGACGGGCGCAATTCGCTGGAGGAGATGGCCCGCGCCGCGCAGGCGCTCGGGTTGCAGTACCTCGGCATCGCCGACCATTCCAAAAGCTCTTACCAGGCGCATGGCCTTCATGAGGCGCAACTGCTGGCGCAGATCGAGGCCATCAAAGAACTCAATGCCACCTATGCAGACGGGTTCCGTCTTTTCGCCGGGGTCGAATGCGACATCCTCAAAGACGGCACGCTCGATTTTTCGGACGAGATCTTGTCGCAGCTCGACTATGTGGTGGCCAGCGTCCACTCGGTCTTCAACCTGCCCGAGGCGGAGATGACCGAGCGCATCCTCAAGGCGATCTCAAATCCCTACGTCACCATCCTCGGGCATATGACAGGCCGCCTTCTGCTGAGCCGAAAACCGTATCCGCTCGACATCCCGGCTGTCATCGAGGCGGCGGCGCAGACCGGGACTATCATTGAGCTGAACGGAAATCCGCAACGGCTCGACATGGACTGGCGCTGGTGGCCCCTCGCCAAAGAAAAAGGAGTGCGTTGTGCGATCAACCCCGACGCGCACAGCGTTGGCGGCTTCAAGCACCTCTGGTTTGGGGTGCAGGCGGCGCGCAAGGGCTGGCTGACCCGGGCTGACGTGGTGAATGTGCTTCCGCTTGGAAAAATTGAAGCGGTGCTTGCAGCCAAACGGTCAAAAAAATGACTTGCAAGTAAGCCAGCAGTCGGACTCGAACCGACGACCGTCTGATTACAAATCAGATGCTCTACCAACTGAGCTATGCTGGCGAATTTTAGACTGGAGGAATCACGACTTGGGCCTTCCCCCTGCTGGGCCTGCATATTGCACGGTTTTGCGCGGGCGGCAAGGGGATTCGGCCACGAAGGCTCCCTCGGCGGCTAGCTCAAGGGCTCGAAACGGCTGATCAATTTGATGGACTCGTAGCGGTGGACGATATCCCGGGGCGTCAGCGTGCGCATCCGCTCCAGCGAGAAGGCTTCGACGTTGTAACTGGCGAGCACGCTGCCGTACACGACGGCCTTGCGCAGGCTTTCGAAGGTGACTTCCGCGTGGTTGAGGCTGGCCAGATACCCCGCCAAGCCGCCCGCGAAGGTGTCGCCCGCTCCGGTCGGGTCGTGGATCTCTTCGAGGGGATAGGCGCCGCAGGTGAAAAAAGCCTCCTCGCCAAAAAGAAGGCAGCCGTGTTCGCCTTTTTTTATGGCGACATATTTCGGCCCGAGCGCACGAATGAGTTTGCCCGCTTTAATGAGGGAGTTCTGGCCGGTGAACTGCCGGGCTTCCCCGTCGTTCAGGATGAGCATGTCCACGCGCTTGAGCAGCGCGAGCAGGTCGTCTTTGGCGATGTTGATCCAGAGGTCCATCGTGTCGGCTATGATAAACCGGGGCTGGGTCATCTGGTCGAGGACATGGAGTTGCAGGCTCGGGGCGATGTTGGCCAGCAGAACGTATGGGGTGTGGCTGTAACTCGCGGGCAGCTTGGGCGTGAAATGTTCAAAGACATTGAGCGCAATGCTGCGGGTTGAGCGGGTGTTGAGGTCTGTGTGGTATTCCCCGGACCAACGAAAGGTTTGGCCGGGTGCGATCTGCAATCCGCAAAGGTCAATGTTGCGGCTGCCAAAAAAATCGACGTGCGGCTTGGGAAAATCCTCCCCCACAATTCCCACAAGGTTGACGCCGCTGAAAAAGCTGGCGCTGACGGCGGCATAGGAGGCGGAACCGCCGAGGAGATCGGCGTGTTCAGCGAGGGGTGTTTTAACGGTGTCGAGACCAATCGAACCTACAACAAGGACGGGCATGCCTTTCTCAAAGCGCATTTTGGCGGTTTGGGAAAGCAAGAAATGCGGCCGTGGAGGCGCTTTGAGTTCAAAAGAGCCAAAAGAGCCGCCTTTGAGGGTGCGGGCAGGAAAATCGGCCGGGAAAGGGGCTTAACCGGCTCGCAAAACAGCGACTTTGGAACCCGCCCGCTGCACTCCCATATCGAGGCGTTTGATTTTGCGCACGCCGCCCCCTTTGCGCACTCCGAAGGGGGGGCGGACCGGTTCTTCGCAAAGCGTATCGAGCAGACGCATCCAATCCTGCCAGGCTTCCTCGGAGACGAGTGGGTTGCCGGGGTGAATCCACTGGGACGGGGTGCCGAGGCAGCGCGGCGTCGGGCATTGGAGGTGGGGCGCTTCGGCGTTGTCCCAAAGCAGCCGCACCTGGTGTCCGGTAAAGGTTTGCTCACAAAGGACGCACTGGCGGGCTTCGTCCAATACCACCCAGTCGCACTCCCGTTGGAGGAGTTGGATTTTGAGGTTTTCTTCCTTGCAATCTTGATTCATAGCGAACGCATTCCCTGGTTTTCCCGCCCTCACCATGCCTACACGACGGCCGCTTTGGCAATCGGGTCGTGACCTGCTTTCGCCTTGATGCATTCCCTGAAAGAAAGGTCGGCATCAGGGAAACCAGTAAACATAAAATAGGGGCTTGCTGGATTGCGTCTATGAGGTTCACCTTTTACTCTGCTTAAGAACGGTTGCTGCTTAGGAAATTACATCGCAAGATGGGGCCGGTTTCCCAAGGAACGCCGATTCCCCCATCACAACCCCTATTCTGTTTCAATGAAACCACTAGAAACCAAAGCGAAAGTTCTGATTGTTGATGATCATCCCATCGTCCGGCAGGGGTTGGTGCAACTCTTGAATTGCGAGCCCGACTTCATGGTTTGCGCCGAAGCGGCCAATGCCCGCAAGGCGATGGCGGCAATTGCGGAGACCAAGCCCGATCTCGGGGTTGTGGATATTACTTTGCAGGGCACCAACGGCATCGAGCTGATCAAGAACATCGTCGCGCAGTGGCCGGATTTCCCCGTGCTCGTGCTCTCCATGCACGATGAATCCCTCTACGCCGAGCGCGCTTTGCGGGCCGGGGCCAAGGGGTATGTGATGAAGCAGGAGGCGCCGGAAAAATTGACGAGCGCTTTGCGGCGGATCCTCAGCGGCCAGATTTACGTTTCGGAAAAACTCGCGGACAAGATGATGCGCAAGGCGATCGACGGCAAAGCGCTCCAGGATACCTCTCCCGTGGCGATCCTCTCCGACCGGGAACTCGAAGTGTTGCAACTCATCGGCCAGGGGCACGGAACGCGGCAAATCGCCGAAGACCTGAACTTGAGTGTCAAGACGATCGAAAGCCATCGGGCACACATTAAAGAAAAGCTGAACCTCAAAACCGCGCCGGAGATGGTCCGTTTTGCGGTGCAATGGGTGAACCAAGGCGTGCTCTAGATGCCTTGAATTCGTGGAGGGGTGTATTGGAAGAGCCCCGGATATTCGCCATTCAGGCGCTCTCCCAGATCGCCCGCGGAGCGGTCGATCCACCGGTGGATCGCGCTCTCCGAGCGCGATGGGGGATGGGACCCCCATTTTCCCTTCGTTAACCGCTTCTAAGGCAGAGCGGGGACGGGAGAGGGGGTTGGGGTTTCTCCCGGCCATTGGATTGTCCCCGCGTTGAAGGGCATCATATGGTCGATTTTGGAGACTTGGAACGCCTCCACCACCGCACCGTCGCTCTCAAAAAGGGTGATCGTGTTGCTGCCGGGAGCTCGCCCCATCACCGCCCAGCGCAAATCTTTCGTATCGCTGATATGACAGAGCGGCAGGCCGTCGAGCGTCGCCAGATAACACCCGTCTTTATCCACGCCCGCGCGGATTTGCAGCGTTCCCGGTTTATTGTGGGTGAGAGGATTGGGGACAAGCGCAACCGTCAAAGTAGGCGAGGGGACAAACGGCTGCTCGTCGGGAAACTGCAACTCGGAGGCGATCTGCTCGTAGGTGTCGCTGGCGTGGATGTCGTTCTCGAAAAGCACCTTCGGCTCGCCACCTGGCTTTACGCCGGTGAAGTCGTAGCCGCGCAGCCGCTGGAGCGTGGCGTTTTCATAAAGAACGTAGAGAATGACGGGCGAAAGGGCGCAGGCGAGTTTGAGGGGAGGGGGATCGTCCGGCTGTGATTCGAGCGTGTACAAGAGTTTGCCGGCCTTGGAGTATTGTTTGACGGCATTTGCCCTGAGAACCCAGACAGAGCCGAGTGTTCCCGCAGTCCAAGCTTCCACTTTTCCCAAGCCGGAAAGGGGCATGGGGGGCTTGAGTTGTTTGAAGGCGGGGGGCGTCTGGGGAAAAGGAACGAGGATTACGGAAGTTTCTTTTTTTTCCGGCAGGATCGGAGCGGGATAAACGGTGAAAAAAACGGGAAAAGGATTTCCGGGCGTCGCCGTTTGCATAAAGATGCCGCCTTTTTCGGCAGGCTCCATCGCGTCAATCCGCCGCACGCGCGGCGAATCGTCATCAGTCACCCAGTCATTTCCAATAAAATCGACCCCTTCCACCCCCAACTCCCCAACCATCACTCCTCGGGCGCGGTAGGTTCCGGGTGGGCACGGCTTGCCCTGATCATCCTTGCCATCCCATTGTGTGACGAGGCCATCATCCCCCTTGGTTAATTCATCGGGGTCGATTTCCCGATGCAAGATTCGCACCAGTCTTCCTGCGGTATCATAAACACCCAGCGAAATCTGTCCCTCCATCGGGGGCGGCAGAAACGTGATCTTCACCGGCTCGGCAAACGCGCTGCACGCCGCGATCAACGCCAGCGCCAGGATCCATTTTCCAGCGGATTGCACGCCGCGCATTTCAAGCCGGTTCTTTGCGAAGGTAGTGACGCCATTGCACATCAGGGAATATGTTGTCCCTCCATTCGCAATTTTCCAGAAACTTTTCGTCTATGTTTCGGCCCCGGATCTGGTCGTAGAGCCGCGTAAACCGCAAAATGTGGTCTTTGGTCCGCTTGGAGGCGTACGACTGCGCGGTGCCGGTCTTCATGAGGAAGGCCCAGTCGCTCGATTGCGCCAGCAGCAACTCGCGCGCAAGCTGGCGTAAGGTGCGTTCCACCAGCGGCGTCAGTTCGTCGGGGAGGGCGGCGAATTCCGTCGCCACCTCGGTCATCCGGCGGGCGGCGGCGTGGAGATGGGGGTAGATCCACGAGTTGCTCTCATCGAGCCAGACCTCCCAGTACCCCTTGTGCCCCCAGCTTGAGGCCGAGGGGACCACGAGCTGTTGGGTGGGGTGGTCTGCCAGAAACCGGCTCGGCGTGGTCATCGAGAAGGTCTGCTGATCGAAGGCTGCCTTGCGGATGAAGAGGTTTAAAAATTCCGGCCCTTCAAACCACCAATGCCCGAAAAGTTCGGCGTCATAAGGGCTGACGACGATCGGGTCGATGTTCGTGTTTTCCAACAACTGCTCGATCTGCTTGACCCGCGAATGCACAAAATGCCCGGCGTGAGCGTCCGCCGCCCCCATCGCCCAGGCGCGGTTGTACACATCCTTGTCCGCGGTGGCCCCGGTGATGCGGTGGTATTTGATGCCGGAAAATTTACGCACCCCGCCGGAGGGCAGGAAATCGCCCAACCGCTGCGGGTCGAGGTCAAATCCAATGTCGCGGTAGAAATCGCGGTAGGCCGGGTCGCCCGGGTAGCCGTCCTCCTGGCTCCAGACTTGGCGGCTCGATTCCCGGTCGCGCGCGAACACCGCCGGGCCGGCCGGGGTGTAGCAGGGGGAAAAAATCGCATAGCGCGGGCGCGGGTTGCCGAACATGAGCCCGTGGGAATCGATGACAAACCACCGAATATTCGCCTCGGCAAGAATCTCCTCGATCCCGGCCACATAGCCGCATTCCGGCAGCCAGATGCCCTGTGGATCCCGCCCAAAACAGGCGCGGTAATCGTCCCGTGCGATCAGGATTTGCGCCCGCACCGCCTCGGGAAAGTTCTGCATCAGCGGCAGGAACCCGTGTGTGGCCGCGCAGGTGATGATCTCCAGCACCCCCTCGTTTTGGAGCCGGGCAAATTCGGGAAGCAACTGCCCCTTGCACTCGTCCACAAAAAGACAGCGACACGACTGGAAGCGTTCGAGGTAAAACCGGGCAAGATTTTGCAAACGGGAATCGTCGCGCGTGCGGTCCACCTCGCGTTCGGCCAGGGAAATGGCGCGGTCCAGGTAGCGCACGTAGCGTTCCTGCAAAAGCGGGTCGCGCAGCATGGCGCAGAGCGGCGGGGTGAGCGACATCGTTAGCGCAAACGGCACCTCCTCGGCCATGAGCCCGCGCAGCATTTGAATGAGCGGAATATAGGTTTCCGTGATCGCCTCAAAGAGCCAGTCTTCCTCCAGGAATTCCGGGTACTCGGGATGGCGCACATACGGGAGGTGCGCGTGGAGAATCAAGGCGAGATAGCCGGTGGCCATGGCGGGAGAGGATGCAGGAGGAACCCCCCGGAATGAAGGGAAAAATGAGGGGTTTGCACAATACCGGGAAAAACCCGAGGCGGCGGACGTGAGAAGCCTTATACGGAGAGATCAAGGCCCGGAGTTTCTCGTTCCCAAACTCCATTTGGGAACGAGGTAAAGCGCACGAGCGCCAAAAATCGGCTGCCGGAAATTCTGCGCTTTTTGCGCCTTTTTGCGGCTGCTTTTCTTCCGTTACGCGATCCGTGTCCGCAACACCGTGGTTCCCGGTGCGGCGGGCGTGAGCAGGCGCTCTTCCAAGCTTGCGGGGACCAGGAAGAACTCGCCGGGGCCGAAGATTGACCCGGCACAGGACACCTTGCCGCTGATGCAGGTCAGGACGGCGAAATCGCCCGCTGGCGCGGCTTCGCGCGGCTGGTCCAAATTCCAACGGTCGATCTCGAAATAGGCGCACTGCACCAGGGGGGTGCCTGCCGGGTTTTGAAGCTGGGGCTCGTAGTCATCGAAATCGATGGAACGTAGCGATTCCTGCACGTGCAGCGCGCGGGGCTTGCCGTCGAGGCCGGTGCGGTTCCAGTCGAAGACGCGGTAGGTGGTGTCGCTGTTTTGCTGGACTTCGACGATGACGTTGCCGCCGCCGATGGCGTGGACGCGGCCGCTCGGGATGAAAATGCAATCCCCGGCTTGGGTTTCGATCCGGTGAAGCAGAGCGTCGCAATGGCCTGTTTGCAACGCTCTTTCAAATTGCTCGCGTGAGGTGCCCTGTTTGAGCCCGGCAAAAAGATCGGCCCCTGGTTCGGCTGCCAGCACATACCACATTTCGGTTTTGGGCTCCCCCTTCAACTCGGGGGCCACGGCGGCAGGGGGATGCACCTGGACGGAAAGTTTCTCCGCCGCATCCAGGAGCTTGAACAAAAGAGGGAACCGGCCTGTGGTGTTGGCATACCGGTTGCCGAAGACGGACTCGCGGTATTCGGTCCAGAGTTCGTTGAGGGTTTTGCCCCGAAGTGCGCCCGTGTGGACGACGCTTTGCGCCTCCTCGCGGTCCACCAATTCCCAGGCTTCGCCGATGATGGCGCCGCTGGGGAGCGTTTTTCCAAAAAGCGTCTCCAGTTTGCGCCCGCCCCAGACGCGTTCCATGTACAAAGGTTCAAAAACAATCGGTGCAGTGAGTTTCATGGGAAATTTAAAAATTCGAGCGCCCAAGATAAGGAAAAGCGCCCGCGAGGCAAGGGCGTAAAATTGGGGTCTTTTTTGTTTCTCCCGGGCGCTATAGGTCTTATAGGACCTATTCATGCCCGCCATTGAAGCCCGCAACCTGACGAAAGTATACCGCACCTACCGCAAGGAGGCCGGGTTGTGGGGGGCTGTGAAAGGGCTGGTGAGCCGCAAATACGGTGAGACGCGGGCCGCCGACGGGGTGAGCTTCACCATCGAGGAAGGGGAGTTGGTCGGCTTTCTCGGCCCCAACGGCGCGGGCAAAACCACGGTCCTCAAAATGCTCTCCGGTTTGCTCAACCCGAGCGGCGGTGAAGCGCGTGTGCTGGGCCACGTCCCCTGGGAGCGCAAGGACGAACTCAAACGGCAGTTTGCACTGCTTTTGGGACAAAAAAACTCGCTCTGGTGGGACCTCCCCGCGCGCGAATCGCTGGAACTCAACCGCGCCATTTACGGGATCGAGCGGACCGATTTCAACCGGATCGTCGGCGGGCTTTCCGAACTGCTCGACGTTACCGACAAGCTCAACGTCATGGTGCGGGAATTGAGCTTGGGCGAGCGGATGAAGATGGAACTCATCGCCGCGCTGCTCCACGCCCCGCGCGTGCTTTTCCTGGATGAACCGACGATCGGCCTGGATGTCGGCAGCGCGAAAAAAGTCCGCGAGTTTCTCCAGCATTACAATGCCGGGCACCGCATCGTCACGATGCTCACCAGCCATTACATGCAGGACATTGAGGAACTCTGCCGCAGGGTCATCATCATCGACCATGGCCGGATCATGTTCGACGGCCCTCTCAACACGATTGTGGACCGGTTTTCCACCCACAAGATTGTCCATTTCACCTTTGAAGACGCGGCCGACCGCGATTTCACGGAATTCGGGGAAATCACCGAGCAGACGCCGCAGACCGTCCTGCTCAAAGTCCCCCGCGCAAGCGTCGCGGAAACGTGTCGGGCGGTGCTGGCCCGTTATCGCGTCACCGACATCAATGTGCAGGAAATTCCGATCGAGGAAGTGATCGCGCGCATGTTCCAGCAAGGCAGCGAGGCGTCCGCGCAGGGTGGCCCCTCTTTCATTTCTCCCCCTTGAAACCAAGCGCTTCTGGGCGTATTCGTATTCATGAAAATCTCGCGGCCGGTTTCGGGAAAAATTCTCAGCCACAGTGAGGGAATGGGGACGCCCTCCGCCGATATGGTGCGGCAGCGAGCGGCCGAGATTGCCATGATTGACGGTCGGGAAACGCCCGGCGAACAGGATTGGAAGCGGGCTTTCATGGAACTGCATGGCGGCCATCACGAACCCAGCCTCAACGGCGATGACGATATGGTCGGGGCTATTACGGAACCCGACGGCATTGCTCCCACGCTGGGGCATCAAGTGCACCAGGTGGAGATCGACGGCGGCGACAACGTGGGGGAGGAATTGATCACGGAAGGGCTGGAGGAAGCGATGCATGACCGGATGCTCGAATCCCGTCGGCAGGAGGCACAAGAAGAAGAGGGGGAATAATGCTCGTTTCGGTTTGCAAACCGGCGCAACCCGCACTTGAATCCCTTTGTGGCCGACCATTTCGTAACCAGCACCCTCGACGCCCCCGACACGCCGTTTGATATTTCCCTGCGCCCGCCGATGTTCAGCGAGTTCGCGGGGCAGGAGAAAGTATGCGAGCGGCTTGAACTCATGGTCCAGGCCGCCCAGCAACGCGGCGATGTGCTCGACCACATCCTCTTGAGCGGCCCTCCCGGGCTTGGCAAAACCACGCTCGCCTACATCATCGCCAACGCGATGGGGGTCAATATCAAGAACACCAGCGGCCCCACGATTGAAAAAGCGGGCGACCTCGCGGGCCTTCTCACCACGCTCGAACGCGGCGATGTTCTTTTCATCGACGAAATCCATCGGCTCCAGCCTTCCATTGAGGAATATCTGTATCCGGCGATGGAGGATTACAAACTCGACATCATCATCGACCAGGGGCCCAACGCCCGCAGCGTGCGCCTGAACCTGCCGAAGTTTTCGTTGATCGGCGCGACGACCCGTTCCGGCATGATTTCCGCCCCGTTGCGCAGCCGCTTCGGAATGACAAGCCGCCTCGACTATTACGTCGCCACGGAATTGCAGCAAATCCTCCAACGCAGCGCGCGGCTCTTAAAAATTGAGATCGACGCGGAAGGGGCGCTTGAGATCGCCGCCCGTTCGCGCGGCACTCCGCGCATCGCCAACAACCTGTTGCGTTGGGTGCGCGATTACGCCCAGGTCAAAGCCGCCAACCGCGTCACGCGCGAAGTCGCCGACCGGGCGCTGGCGATGCTCGACATCGATGCCGACGGATTTGACGAAATGGACAAGCGCATTTTGGAAGCGATGATCCACAAATTCCAGGGTGGCCCCGTGGGGCTGAATTCGCTGGCGGTGGCCATCGGCGAAGAGGCCGGGACGCTGGAGGAAGTCAACGAGCCTTACCTCATCATGCAAGGGTATCTCAAGCGCACCCCGCAAGGGCGCGTCGCATTGCCTCCGGCCTATCGGAAAGTCGGCGTGCCCGTGCCGAACAGGGTGGGGGAGTTGTTTTAGAAAACGCCTATCTTTCTTTCTCCTCGTTACCAAGCTCCAGCTTGGTAACGCCAGTGTCTTCGAAGCTCCAGCTTCGCAAACCGGGGAAACAAAACCGGTTCAGCTATTGCAAACGGAGCGCGGGTCGAAATTCCTCGGTTCCATTTATAGCCACGCTTTCGAGGCCGGAGCCTCGCAGACAAACGCATTCCCAAGCTGGAGCTTGGGAATGAGATACTCTCTTCCTCCAGCCTCCAAAGGCACCCCCCAATATGGCCTCAAGCCGAAGGCCGAAGCGTTTCGGGGTAAACCTTTGCCGCGATCAGTTCCCGCACGGCCTGCACGGCAAGCTCGCGATCTTCCTTGTACGTCATCCCGAACCATTGCTCCGGGGTTTTGAATACTTTGCAGCGCCGGCCGCCTGTGGTGATGAGTGTGTTGACTGCGCTCGGAATGTAGAACTCGGATTTCAGATCCGCCCCCTGGCACGCAAGGAACGCGCGAAACTCGGTTTCCAAATGGCGGTGGATGTCCGGGTCAAATCCCCACAGATTCATGGAAGTGATGGAATCCGCCGCAATGGGTTGCCAGTTTCCCCCGGCATCGAGCGAGCGCGCGCCGTGCGGGCCGTCCGGCTCGATCTGGGTGTGCTCGGTCACATCGCTCAGGCAACCGTTCGCGTCGCAGCGGCAGATGCCGCGTGAAACCGAGCCGTGGCGGGAAAGCGTTTTGGCCAGTTCAAAGCCGACCATGCAGCAGTCGCCCGGGGTTTTTGAAAGGAGGGCGTCGTGGAGGATTTGGAAGGAGGAAGGGCCGTAAAAATCGTCGGCATTGATGACCCCAAAAGCGGTGTCGAGCTGATGGCGGGCGGCCCAGATGGCATGCGCGGTGCCCCACGGCTTTTGGCGTCCGGCGGGCAGCGTGAACCCTTCCGGCAGGTCATCCAGATTCTGGTAGGCGAAAACGACGTCTTTGCGATCCCCCAGCGTTTGTTGAAAATGCGCGCGTAACGGCGCTTCGATCTCGGGCCGGGTCAACACCACGATTTTGCCAAACCCGGCGCGGAACGCGTCATAAATGGAGTAGTCGATGATGATCTCCCCTGCGGGCCCGATCGGGTCAATTTGCTTAAAGCCGCCGTAGCGGCTGCCCATGCCAGCGGCCAGGATGAGAAGAGTGGGTTGAGTCATAGAAAATCCGAGGGTCAGCGAGCGTGAGGCGGATCATCGCGCAAAGCTCACCATCTCTGTAGAAAAATCGGGCCGACAAGATTTGAACTTGCGACCTCTTGAACCCCATTCAAGCGCACTACCAAGCTGTGCTACGGCCCGATCTGTAAAAGAGCAAAATTATGGGGATTTGCGGGCGAGGTCAAGTCTGGTGGTGGAATTTTCAACAGGACGGACACAGGTTCGCGTTTTCCTTGAGACCAGTGATCGCGCTGAGGCTTGGAAAGGCCCCGGGGCTACTTTTTCCCGTCTTTTACTGTTGTATGGATTGCGGAACCCACAGCGTGCGCGCACTTTTGACTCTCGCAACGCATTACGCATAAACCCAAAATCTTATCTCGCTATGTGCCACTACGCTGACCTGAAATCCGAGTGCTTCGAGGCCAATCTCCTCCTGCCGCAACACAAGCTCATTGATCTGACGTTTGGCAATGTCAGCGTGGGCGATGCGGCGCGCGGGGTTTTCGCTATCAAACCGAGCGGCGTGGATTACGCCCAAATGAAACCCGACGACATGGTCGTGGTCTCGATGGAAACGGGGGAGATCGTCGAGGGGAAGCTGCGGCCTTCCTCTGACACGCCCACGCACCGCCGCCTGTTTCAAGCGTTTGCGGGCATCCGCTCGATAGCGCATACCCATTCTCGAAACGCCGTTGCCTTTGCGCAAGCCGGACGCGGAATCCCGTGTTTGGGGACCACGCATTGCGACTATTTCTACGGCGAAGTGCCTGTCACCCGGGCGATGACTGATGAGGAGGTGCAAACCGCCTACGAATGGGAGACGGGCAATGTCATCGTGGAGCGTTTTGCCGAGATCGACCCGCGGGAAATCACCGCAGTGCTGGTGAAGAACCACGGCCCGTTCGTTTGGGGCCCCAGCGGGGCGAAGGCTGTGGAATACGCCTTGGCATTGGAAATCGTCGCTGAAATGGCGATGAAAACCCTCCAGCTTAACCCCAATGCCGAGCCGGTCCCGGCCTGTCTTCTCAAGAAACATTTCTTTCGCAAACACGGCGCGGATTGTTATTACGGACAAGTCCGGTGATCCTATCAGCGGGTTTAAAGAAGCAATAGGCGTGAAAATGCTCCTTGGGAAAACAGCCCGCCTCGGTTAGCTTGCGCCATGCAGAAACGAATGAAAGGCGCCCACCCGCGCACTCCCGGCGGAAGATTCGCAGGCGACAGCATTGCAAGTCCGTCGCAATCCTGGAAAACCGGAAACTTCACCCCGGCGCGTGCGCCCAAACCGGTCGCCCGCAAAGCGCCCGGCTCGCCCGGCGCCCCGGGCGAACCGGAAAAGACGGCCTGAGGGTGGCCTGAAGCACGGGCAGGGTGGATCGGCCGCTCCGCGGGCGATTCCGGGAGACGGCTCCGCGCGCGCAGGTATTTTTTCTATCCCGGCGGTTCGTCGGAGAGTTCCTTAATTAGAGGCCCTTCCAGCCGCAACCGCGCCATGAGCACCGGGCTCACAACCCGTACCCGGCGCGCGAGTTCTGCCGGGTCGGCCGTTTCCGTCACCGTCAATTCCCGCTTTTCGGCGGCGTCGAGCCCGTCGATCCGCGCCAGGCGCTCCAACACTTTTAAGACAAATCCCCCGGCCTTGAGCCCGGCTTCGAGCGGTTCCTCGTCGATCACCGGGCCCGACTTGCCTTCCGTGCGCAGCGCCAGCGCGGCGCTTGCCGCCACCGGCACCCAACGCTCCAGGAGCGCAAGACAGACGGCGCGCTGGCGCTCCCGGCGTTCTTCCAGCAGTTCCTGCGGAGCCTCCCGCGCGGTGAGCCGTTTGGTTGTGCCGCGCTTTTTCATGGCTGGCCCCCTTCCAGTGCGTGCGCTTCGCTGCGCCAGATCAGCCGAAAGGCGACCGGGTTCCACAGTGACCCGGAGACCCGCCAGATGCGCGCCGCCCGGGCGGTGATTTCCCCCCAGGGCGATTCTTTGGCCCACGCGGGGTGAATCCAGGTGATTCCGTCGATGCGGGTGATCGGGGCGTAGAAGACCACGCTGGCCTCGCCCTGTCCCCACTGTTCGCACGCAAACTCCCGGCTCTCTTGGATGATGCGGTCGATGGTTTTCATGCGCATGCCGTGGCGGAAGGGGTGGATTCGGTGGTCTCGTCGTTGGCTGGCTCGTCCAGCGGGGGGAGTTCGTCTTCGGGCAGCAAAATCAAGCGGCTCTTGGGGCGGTACACCGTGATCTGGTAGCGCCCCGTGGCGACCAGCAAAGCATCCGGCAGGCGCTCGATCCAATCCGCGAGCAGCTTGCCTTCGCCGTGCTCGAAAATGGTCGAGACCGGCGCGTGGGTTCCTTCCTTTTCCCAGCAGTCGATCAACCCCGCCTGTTTGGCCTCGTGAACCCCGAGGCAATGAAACGTGTAAACCGGCCCTCTCAGTGTGACATCGTGTGGCATATTCTTCCTTGGTGATGGTTGTTGAAAGCGCGCGGGATTGCGCGGGTTTGGGCGACGCCCGGCATCCTGCCGAGCCCGCCGAAGTGCAATCCGTGCGCCTATTCCCTTTCTCTACGGTGTAATACACCAACGCAAGGAAAAAGTTGAAAAATAACAACCGAGTATGTTGCCGGACCTTCCTGGTGTCGGGATGTAATTTTGCGCCTCTTGCGCCTTTTTGCGGCTGATTCCGCGGTTTTTTGAGTCCCTTAGCGTCCTTTGCGGCTTTGCGTGAGATTATTTCGAGGCGTGCGCCGCGGTTTCCTCAACCTCCCGTTGCCATTTTCGTCGCGTTTGCCTACACTCTGACCCCATCTCCATGAATACCCTCACTGATCGCATCCAAGCCGCCGTCGTGGCAGGCAAATTGCTCGAATCCAGCGCCCGCAACATCTGCCAATTGCTCGCCCGCAGCAGTTCGCCCGTCTATGAGAAAAGCATCGCCGAACTGGTGGATGCCGAGGCTTGGAGCGAGTTGGATGACCGCTTTTTCCGCACGCTCGCCTTTGGCACGGGCGGGTTGCGGGGCCGCACCATCGGCAAGATTGTGACCGCCGCCGAACGCGGGACGCCCCAAGGGCTCGACCGTCCCGAGTTCCCGTGCGTGGGCACCAACGCGATGAACGATTTCAATATCTCGCGCGCCACCCAGGGGCTCGTCGCCTATTTGAAGGAATGGTTTGCGAAGGAAAATCTCCCGGGCCGCCCCAAGATCGCCATTGCGCACGACACCCGCCACTTCTCGCGCGATTTCGCGGAGCTGACCGCCAGGGTCGCCAGCGAAAACGGCGTCGATGTCTGCCTGTTCAGCATGCCGCGCTCGACGCCGGAACTTTCGTTCGCGGTTCGCTTCACCAACTCCACGGCGGGCATCGTGATCACCGCCAGCCACAATCCGCCGCACGACAACGGCTACAAAGTGTATTTCTCCGACGGCGGCCAGGTGGTGGAACCGCAGGCGAGCGGCATCATTGAGAAGGTCAACGCAATTGAATGCGACGTGTACAAACCGGTGGTCCCCGAAGAACGCGGGACGATTTTCCACATCGGCGATGAGATCGACAATGCCTACATGGCGCGGCTTGAAACCTTGATCCTCGACCGCTCGTTGATCGAAAAAGCGCGCGATCTCAAAATCGTCTTCACTCCGATCCACGGCACTGGCGGCGAAATCAGTTGCCCGATGCTCGCGCGGCTCGGCTTCCAATTCTCCGTCGTGCCGCAGCAGGCCGGGTTTGATGGCCGCTTCCCCACGGTGAAAAGCCCCAACCCGGAGAACGCCGAGGCGCTCACGCTCGCCGTCAAGCTCGCCAACGAGCAGGGGGCGGACCTCGTGCTCGCCACCGACCCGGACTGCGACCGGATGGGCGCGGCGGTGCGCAATTCCAAGGGCGAGATGGAACTCATCAGCGGCAACCAGATCGGCTCCATCATGGCGTGGTACCGCGCCACGACGTTGATCCGCCAGGGAATCCTCAACGAGAGCAACCTGAAAAACTGCGTCATCGTCAAAACGTTCGTCACCACCGATCTCCAAAAAGCGATTGCGAAAAAACTCGGCATCCGTTGCGTGGAGACGCTCACCGGGTTCAAATATATCGGCGCGAAGCTGGGTAAATACGAACGGGCTCTCCCGGCGGACATCCAGGCCGTTTATCGCGGTCTTTCCGAAGCGGAAACCCGCGCGTTGCGGTTGGCATTTTCCAGCTACTATGTCTTCGGCGGCGAGGAGAGCTATGGCTACAGCGGGGCGGATTTCTGCCGCGACAAGGACGCCAACAGCGCGACGGTGATGTTTTGCGAAGTGGCCGCCTATGCGAAAGCGCGCGGGCTCACGCTCGATGCGCTGCTTGACGAAGTCTATGCCGAGTTCGGCTTCTACCTGGAGCAGAACGGCAATTTGGTTTTCGAAGGCGCGGAAGGGGCGGGGAAAATCAAACGCCTCGCCGAATCGTACGCGAACCAGCCGCCGCACCATCTCGATGGCGTGGCGGTCACGGAGGTCATCAATTTCGCGACGCAGGAAATTTACGATGTGGAAGGCGATCTCATTCCCAAGGAAGCGATGCTGATCATGGCGCTGGCCGATGGCCGCCGCGTGGCGGTGCGTCCTTCCGGCACGGAGCCGAAAATCAAGTTCTACCTGTTTGGCCGCCGCGAACCGGCCCCCGGCCAGACGTTCACGCGGGAAGAACTCGGGGGGATCAAGGCGGAGGTCAAGGCGTCCCTCGACCGGCTTTGGGTGGAATTGCAGGCCGACGTGGAACGGCGGCTCGCCTGAAGAAAGGCGCGGATTAGCGTTGTTTATCCCTCTGGGACGGCTCCGCACCCCGGCATCCCTCTGCAACAAAGGGTGCGCAGCCGACAAATCGCGTGTGGAGGACGGGGCGATCTCGTTCTATTGATAAGCATGCGGTTTACTTATGATGTGCAACTTTCCGGATGGAGAAAAGCAGCGGAAGTGCCGCAATCATGTTCCCGTATGATTCCAAACCCCACAGCTTAAAATGCTCACCGCGACCTTAGGTGCCTACCGTCACCAACCCCGGGAATTTCTCGACAACCGCTTTGTGTACGCGGTGATCAGTTCCCGCGCGCGCGGGCTGACGGTCGGCGTCAATATGAACCCGAACCAGGCGTGCAATTACAACTGCCCGTATTGCGAGGTGGTGCGCACGCCGGGGAAGCCGGAGGCGAAGCTGGATCTGAAGGTGCTCACCCGCGAACTCATCCACGTGGTCGCGCTGGCCCAGTGCGGGCGGATCCATGAGTTAAAGCCGTTTTCCGCTGCGCCCGCCGAATTGCTCGTGCTCAAGGAAGTGGCCTTGAGCGGGGACGGGGAGCCAAGCCTGGTTGCCAATTTCGAGGAGATCGTCAAAGAAGTGCTCGTCGTCCGCAATTTGCTTTCCCCCTTCAAACTCGTGGTCATCACCAACGGTTCGGGGCTGCATCGGCCCACGGTGCAGCGCGGCATCGACCGGCTTTCCCTGGAAGACGAGATCTGGATCAAACTGGATGCGGGCACCCAAGCCTACATGCACCGGATCAACGGACCCGAGGCGTCGCTGGACACCACGCTGCGCAATATTCTGATCATCGCCAAGAAACGCCCCGTCGTCATCCAGAGCCTCTTCTGTGCACTCGAAGAGGAAGAGCCTCGCGAAGAGGAAATCACTTCCTACATCGGGAGATTGATCGCGTTGAAGCACTCCGGGGCACTCATTTCCCAGGTGCAAGTGTATTCCGCCTGCCGCCCTCCGGCCAAACCGGGCTGCAAACACCTTCCGCTGGCCCAGCTCTCGCACATCGCACGTCGCGTGCGCGAGGAAACCGGGCTCAACGCGGAAGTGTTTTAGGTAGGGATTGGCCGCAAAAAGGCTCAAAAGTCGCAAAAAACGATGCGTCCGTTGTTTAGCGGTACCGGAGGGAAAGCCTCTTAGGACTCTCCCGGCGGCCTACGCTCTATTCCTTTGTGCTTCTTGCGTTTTTTTGCGGCTCTTTCCTATTGAACGGCGGCTGCGTAGAGGCTTTCCACGACCGGCCAGTTGACGGTGTTCCACCATGCCTTGAGGTAATCGGGACGGCGGTTCTGGTAATGGAGATAATACGCATGCTCCCAGACATCCACGCCCAGGATCGGCGTGCCGGTGCAATCGACGACCCCCTTCATGAGGGGGTTGTCCTGGTTCGCTGTCGAGCAGATGCAGAGGCTCTTGTCGGCATTCACCGAGAGCCAGGCCCAACCGCTGCCGAAACGGCCCACGCCTGCGGCTTGGAGTTTCTCCTGGAACGCTTCAAAGCTGCCAAAAGCGACGTCAATGGCGGCCGCAAGCGGGCCGGACGGCTTGCCCCCGGCATTGGGAGCCATGATTTTCCAGAAAAACGTGTGGTTCCAGTGCCCGCCGCCATTGTTGCGCACGGCGGTGCGGATCGCTTCGGGAACCGAGGCCAGGTCGCCGATCAAATCTTCCACCGACTTGGCTTCCAGCGCCGGTTGATCCTTGAGGGCGTTGTTGAGATTGGCGACATACGCAGCGTGGTGCTTGTCGTGGTGGATCTCCATGGTGCGCGCGTCGATGGACGGTTCGAGAGCATCGTTGGAGTAGGGAAGTGCGGGTAGTTGGTGTGGCATAGCTGGTTTTAGTTACCAATATATGACCACAAAACCCCATGCATGCTCAAATAGAATTTAACTTATTTTGCTCTCGGCTAAACGCTGGTTGTCCTCTCGGCGAAAACCTTGGTGCTCCGGGGATCCCCTTTGCCCGGCTGGAATTGAGCGCGGGACCGGGGGAAAAAGGGAAAAACGATCCGGCGGCGGGGACCGTAGAATCGCTCGGGGTGCGTTGCAGCAGATTTTGGGGTTGACCGAGGGCGGTGGGAGGGAACAAATCTGGCGATCTGCGAACAACGCGCAACGCAGACCGGCGAAATTGGTGCCAGGGGGGAGAGTTGAACTCCCGACCAAGGGCTTATGAGTCCCCTGCTCTACCACTGAGCTACCCTGACGCAGGGCGGATAAAGTAGGGGAGTCCCGCCGCCGGTTCAAGCGTTTATTTCGCTTTCGTTGCAAGCTAGGCCGTGAGGCCGGTGGGGACAAGCACCGCGTCGCTCATCCCGTGCAGCAATTTTTTGTCCGCCGGGCAGATCGTGGCGAGCGCCCCCCCCAGTCGCGCCTTGCCTTCCGCGAGGAAATAGTAGGGACACAGGCGCACCCGCCCGTGGAGTTCGTGCGGTTGGCCCTGGGCATCGACATACGGCTGGGTGAAGAGCCGCCCTTTGCGGAACCGTTGCAAGATGTGCGGGCGCGTTGGGTAACAGGCGAGGGCGGTTTCCAATATGGCGCGCCATTGAGGCTGCGGGAGGTCCGCCCCGACGTGGACGCCCCGACTGCCCCAGGCCAGTTCGGAAAAACCGCTGATCTTCAAAATGAGTTCCCGCTCTTTCTGCGAAAAGGCGGCCACTTCGTCCCAGTCGTGCACTTCCAAACCGGGCAACACGGCGTGCGGCGGCAACGGGGTGGGATCGAGGAGCCAGGTGTAAGGGATCACTTTTTGGAGGGCCAAAAAGTGCCGCTCGCTCAGTTCCCGCCGCCAAAATTCCCGCAGCGGGCGCAGCCAAAACAAAGCGAACCACAGTTTTTCTTCCAGGAACGGCTTGAAGGGGGGCGTCACCTGGGGCACCCCGTTTCCCGCGGCTTCGCGCAATGCCGCCGAGCACGGGATGTTGGGCAGGTCAAACAGTTCGAAAAAGCGGTACACCAGAGGCTGCCACGCAAAAGACGGTTCGCTGGGGCAGGCGGCATCCAGCACGCGCCAATGTTCGGGCGCAAACCGGGCGTTCAGTTGCGCGGCCAGCCAGCGCATCTCGGGGCGGTAGGTGGCGGATTCCTCGGAGACCACGATATCCGCGCCGCCCGGCGTGATCGAGCGAAAGCCGTCGAGCATCCCCTGGGCTCCGCCGATAATGTCGAAGCCGAGGCTGGAGTAAGTGGCGTTGAGCCAGGCGGTGAGGCCGATGCCGCCGGGCACGCTGTCGAGTTCGGCGATGGCATATCCGTCCTCGGTGAGCACCAAGTCGGGTCGGATCACCGCCGGCAACGCTTCACGCAGACGGCGGGAGGTTTCCACCAATTCGGGCGGCTTGCCCCGGTCCAGAAGCTCGGCAATCCACGGCGGCTGCTTGCCTTTGACACTCTGGAAATAGAGGAGATTGCACGCGCGCACAAACAAGTGCAGCCGATGCCCGAGTTTCTCCAGCTCCTCGGCAAATGCAGGGGAGACCGGGAACGGCTCGGGCGAAACCAGCCACTCTTTGCCCTCGAAGAGCCCTTCATCAGGGACGGCGTTGCGGATAATTTGGGTGTTCTCTATAATCCCGATGGACATTTAGCGTTTATTCTGGTGCCGCCGCTTCCGAAATGCAAGCCGTTCGTTCCCTTCCGCTCAAATCAAGAGTTTGAGCGCCTGGCGCACGAGTTCTTCGACACTCGCGGTGACCCCGGCTGTCCCGGCGTCTGCCAGGGCCCGTTTGACGGCTTTGTGGGCATCGAGCTGTTTGTAGCCGAGGGAAACCAGCGCCAGCACGGCGTCGTTGATCCGCAAATCGGCATGTTCATCGGAGGCGACTTCCCAAGCGGCGGCGATGCCGAGTTTGTCTTTCAACTCCAGGACAATGCGCTCGGCGGTTTTTTTCCCGATGCCGGAAATTTTGGCGATGAGACCGGCGTTGGAGTTGACCACGGCGGCTTTGAAATGGCCGACGCTCATTCCGCTCAGGACGGCCAGCCCCAGCTTGGGGCCGATGCCGGAGACGTGGTTGATGAGCAACCGGAAGAGGTCGCGCTCGGCGGTCGACATGAACCCGTAGAGGATGTGGGCGTCTTCGCGCACTTGCAGATGCGTCAAAATTTTGATCGGCTGTCCGTTGGGCGGAAGCTTGTCGAAGCTCGAAAGCGGAATGAGCACTTCGTACCCGATGCCATGCACATTGACAACGACCTGCGTGGGGAGAGACTCCGTGAGTGTGCCTTCCAAAAACGTAATCATGACTGTGTCTAAGAAAATGAAGTTTTGCGGCCAAAGTGCAAGGTTCAAAACCGGTTTCATCCGAGGGGTGGGTCTCGTTGCGCTGATCGGTTGTTGGGCGATCCCGGCTTTTGCCGAACCGGTGCCGGAAACCGCCTGGCGCGTGGTGATCACAGGTCCGCTCCAACCGCAAAATGCGCAAACGCAACCGATCCCTGGCGCGAAAGCCACCTGGTTCGCGGCCGCCGGAGCCGGGCATATTTTGGCCCAGGAGGAGTTCAGGGCTTTAAACGTGGATTGGGCCGCGTTCCGGGGCAAAGCGGGCGCTGCCGCAAACCTCGAACTGGCGGGGCTCAACCCGGAGTGGATCCGGGATCGCAACGCGGTGATCGAGTGCGCGATTTTCCATTCCCAACGGCCTTCGGACGATATCACGGTTGCCATTGGGGCTCCGGATTTTCTCGCACGGTTCACCCCGCTTTTCGGCCGCAAGATGCTCCTGGCCATCCCAGATCGGCACACCGCCTTTCTGTTCCCGAAGCTCGCCAGCCGCTATCAAGCCTACGCCGAGCGGGTGCTCACGGTTTATAAGAAATCCGAGTGCCCGGTGAGCCGTGAGGTATTTGAATTGAGCGCCGAAGGGTTGCGCGCCATCGGGGCGTACGCGGAGTAGGGGAGCGCCGTCCAGATTGTCCGCGGAGCGGCCGATCCACCGGTTAATCTCTGGATGCACGGTGGCTCGCGATCTCCGAGCGCGATGGGACGGCGGTTGCCATTGTAGTCCAATGAGTTCCCCATTGCATTCCTCACCCGCGCCGCCTTATACAACCTCTATGCATTCATCCGACCCGCAGGCCACCTCTCTCCTGACCCGGTCCATCGGCATGTCTTATCTCGTCATCGCCGGGATATTGATCCTCAGCGCCTGGCTCCACCTCGCCTCGCTCTTCGTGACGGTGCTCTTTGCGCTTTTCGCCCTGGAAAAGCTGAATTTTTCCCATCGCAAATGGCTGGCGATCACCCTGTTTCTGGTTCTGGTCGTGGCCGCTCTCTATGGGTTCGGCTTTTTCTGTCACCGGGCCATCCGGGACCTGCCCAAAATCGTCGCGGATGTGATCCCGAAAATGGTGAAGTATGCCGACAACCACGGGATCGATTTGCCGTTTTCGGATCTGGACGACATCAAGGAAGCCGCACCAAACATGGCGCGTGATAGCATTGGATATCTCGGAAATTTTGCGAAACTCGCCACGAAAGAATCGCTGATGCTGCTGGCGGGGATTGTCGTGGCCATCGGGATTTTCGTGAACTCGGCTCCCAAGGGGCCGCCGGGAAATTTGTATGCGCAATATGAAGCCGCGATCCAAAGCCGGTTTCGAGCGTTTTACCGGAGCTTTGAGACGGTGATGGGGGCGCAATTGTTGATCTCGCTCATCAATACAATCGCCACAGCGGTTTTTGTGCTCTCCACGAGCATGCTGCCGTATGCCGGGATTGTGATCCCGCTGACGTTTATCTGTGGGCTGCTGCCGATCGTGGGCAATTTGATCAGCAACACGCTCATCGTGGGGATTGCCTTCGGGCTGGTTTCCCCGCAGATGGCGCTCGGAGCCCTGGTGTTCCTCGTGGTCATTCACAAGATGGAATATTTTTTTAACAGCAAGATCATTGGCAGCCGCATTTTGCATCCCATGTGGCTGACCTTGATCGGCCTGATTCTGGGCGAGTCGCTGATGGGCATCCCGGGCGTCATCCTCGCCCCGGTGATCCTGAATTTTCTCAAGGTGGAAGGGTCCCGCTATCCCGTGGGCGAGCCGCAGCAGTAGGAGAAAGAGGTCCGCAGATTTCGCAGATGGCGCAGATTGAAGAGGGGTTGTCACCCGAACGCAGTAAGGGCTCCCGTCTCAATCTCTTTCTGAGTTCCTGATCAATGCAAAGCACGCCCCCGGCTCTTAGCCCGGTACGGCGCTTCCAGAAAACGCCAGCGCAGGATGGAAACGGGCTGCTGGAACCAGTGGC
>JAPLTE010000141.1 GCA_026398235.1 Verrucomicrobiota bacterium | reverse complement strand
TGGCCGTCTGATCGGTCCCAGGCGCGCAAAATCCGGCCATTATTAGTAAAAATGGGGGTAGCTAAAAACCTCCAATCTCCTAGGGTCAGCTTCTTTCCATGCCGGGCTTGCAACCGAGGGGATTCGCCCGCACTCTTTTTTTCTCAAAATGAAACCTGAACATTTACCGACGGGACTGCGTTTGATGCAAGACCCGGTCCTGAACAAAGGCACCGCTTTTACGGAAGCCGAACGTGACGCCCTCGGGCTGCGCGGGCTGGTGCCCCCGCATGTGCAAACCATCGACGAGCAGGTGCAGCGCTTCCTGGGCATCTACCGCAAGCGGGCGACGGACCTGGAGCGCTACATCGACCTCTCCTCGTTGCAGGACCGCAACCAGACGCTCTATTACCACATCATCACCCGGTTCATCGAAGAGATGATGCCGCTGATTTATACCCCCACGGTCGGTCTGGCCTGCCAGCAGTTCGGGCAGATTTTCCGGCGCTCGCACGGCATGTACATTTCACAGAAAGACTTGGGCAATGTCGCCCAGTTGCTCAATAACTGGCCGCGCAAAGACATCCGCGTCATCGTAGTGACCGATGGGGAGCGCATTCTGGGCCTGGGGGATCTCGGCGCCAATGGCATGGGCATCCCGATCGGCAAACTCTCCTTGTACACGGCCTGCGCGGGCATCCATCCCACGCAATGTCTGCCGGTGGCAATCGATGTCGGCACCAACAACCAAAGCCTGCTGGACGATCCGCTTTACCTTGGGCTCCACCAGCACCGCACCACGGGCGAAATCTATGACGCGCTCGTGGACGAATTCATCACCGCCGCCAGCGCGACTTTCCCGCAGGCGTTGATCCAGTTTGAAGATTTTGCCAATCACAACGCGTTCCGGTTTTTGCACAAATACCGCAACTCGGTTTGCACGTTCAACGATGATATCCAAGGCACCGCTGCGGTTGCGCTGGCGGGCATTTATTCCGCCTTGCGCATCACGGGGGGAAATCTCCGCGACCAGCGGTTCCTCTTTTTCGGAGCGGGCGAGGCGGGCACCGGTGTGGGCGAACTGATGGTCACGGCATTGCAGGCCGAGGGGTTGAGCGAGGCGCAAGCCCGCAAAGCGTGCTGGTTTATCGACTCCAAGGGGTTGGTGGTCCAGAGCCGCACCGATCTGAACGAGCAGAAGCGGCCTTTTGCGCAGGAGCATGCCCCGCTCAAAGACCCGCTGGCCATCATCGAGGCGCTCCGACCCACGGCGCTCATTGGGGCTTCCGGCCAGGCGGGGACCTTCACCCAGGAGATCATCCAAGCCGCAACACGGGTTGCCGGGCGGCCCATTGTGTTTGCCCTCTCCAACCCGACTTCCAAAGCGGAATGCACTGCCGAGCAGGCTTATACCTGGAGCCGGGGCGCGGCCATTTTCGCGAGTGGCAGCCCCTTTGCGCCCTTGGAATTTGAGGGGCAATGGTTCGTGCCGGGGCAGGGCAACAACGCCTATATTTTCCCCGGGGTGGGGCTGGGAATCATTGCCTCTGGCAGCCGACTGGTCCCAGACGCGATGTTCCTGGCGGCGGCCCAGACGCTGGCGCAGTTGGTGACGGAGTCTGATCTGAAGCAGGGGCGGATTTACCCTTCGCTCAAGCAGATTCGGGAGGTTTCGCTCGCCATCGCCGTGACGGTGGCGCGTGTGGCGGAGGAAAGCGGGCTTGCCACGCGCAAACTTCCCGAGGATGCACGGAGCGCCATTCAGAAATTGATGTACGTGCCGAATTACGTCTCGCTGGTTTAGAGCGTTTTAACCAACAGGGTAGTCGCTCGCGAAAGCGTTCTCGTTCCCATGCTCCAGCATGGGAACGCACTTGTTTTCGAGGCTCCTGCCTCGCCAACCGCAACCTCAGGCAGGTGCCACGTCGTTATTTTGAACGCTTTTAGCCGCTAATCCACCAAATCCAGCTTGCGGGTGAGCTTCAGGTCCGCTTTGCGGATATTGTCATGGACCACGAGCGCTATCGTATATTCGCCCAAGGGGTCGATGGCCTCAAAGTTGAACATGCCCCGGTCTTTGGCTAAATATATGAGACCCGGCGAGGGGGGGGTCCCCCTCCATCCTACCCGCTGTTTGTCAGCCAGGGCAAGATTGCCATTGGGGCTGATGATATAAACGTCAAAGGTGACATCGCTGTCCATACGGGGCTTTTCGCCCGGCGCTTTTACTATGGACCGCACGCCCGGGTTAGCCATGAACAAGGCCAGGAAAATCGGGGTGTTCCGTTTGATTTGCAGCGTCGGCTGCAAGCTGCGGATTGCGCCGGTCTTCGCCCAACTTGTAAAAATCTGCTCGTCGGTGGTCATCCAGAACTGGGCTGAAAACCTGCCTTTACTTTCCAAATTGCCGATCTGGTTGATGGCATCGGAAGGGGTCAATCTCTTTGTTTCCGACCGTGCGGGAGCCGTCTGGCTTGCCTCCGGGCTCCGGCTTGAGTCCATGCTCCTGCGGGTCAATGCCTTGAAACCATAAAAGAGTACCAGCGCGAGCAACAATGCGACGGCAATTTGAAGCAAAGATTGTCTTTTCATGAACGGAGAGATCAAATCAATGCTCTCATGCCCTGAAAGCTTGCAGCATTTTTTGAAGTTGCAAAAGTTTTTCCTTCCAGTCGGCTTCGCGCCGAGTGTGTTCTTCAACGACGGCCGCGGGCGCGTTTTGGACAAAATTCGCGTTGGAAAGCTTTTTGCGCACGGTGGCGAGTTCCGCCTCCACCTTGGCGATTTCTTTTTGGATCCGGTCCGACTCGGCAGAGGCATCCACCAATCCCTCCAGCGGCAGATAAAGCTCGCCCAAGGGGGTGAGCACGCGGGGTTCGCCGCGCGCAGGCTCATATTGGGCCTCGAGGGCGACGGCTTCGGCGTTGACGAGCCGCGCAAAGGTGTCGCTTTCTTCCGCCGCCCACTGCGGCTGCGGTTTGAGGAAGAAGCGCACTTTTTTATTGGACGGGATGCGGACCTCGGCGCGCAGATTGCGGGCCAGGCGCACGGATTCATACACTGCCGCGACCCGTTGCGCCGCAAGGGCGAGCCTCTCCGGCTCGATCCCCGCAAGCAGCCCGGCGGATTGGGGCCAGGCGGTGTACATGAGGTGGTCGCGTCCATGCTTTGGAGCCGTGAAGCCGAGCGTGGTCCAGAGTTCCGCCGCAAGATGGGGCATGAACGGCTGGATCAGGCGCAGGAAGTGCGAAAGCACGAAATCCATGACGGCCAGGGCGGACTCTTTTGCTGCCGGGTCTTCGCTGAAAATTTCCGTTTTGGCCGCTTCCACATACCCGTCGCAATAGTCGCTCCAGAAGAAATCATACATCAACTGGGCGGCTTCGTTGAGCCGGTATTCGCTGTAGGCCGCATCGAGCTTGGACACGAGTTCCTGAAGCTTGGCCAGGATGTCGAGCGAGTAGCTCGAGAGCTTTAAACCGGCGAGCTGCACTTCGGGCGCACTTGGCCCGTGCATCTGGCGGAAGCGTGCCGCGTTCCAGAGTTTGTTGGCAAAGTTGCGCCCCTCTTCGATCTGCTTTTCGTCGAACCGGATGTCCTGTCCTTGCGGTGCAATGCGGAGCAATCCGAAGCGAATGCCGTCGGCGCCGTATTTGGCGATCAAATCCAGCGGGTCGGGTGAGTTGCCCAGCGATTTGGACATTTTGCGGCCCTGCATGTCGCGGATCAGGCCGGTGAAGAAGACGTTGGCAAACGGCGCTTGCCCGGTGAATTCGTACCCGGCCATGATCATCCGGGCGACCCAGAAGAAAATGATGTCCGGGCCGGTCACGAGATCGGTGGTCGGGTAGAACTTGGCGCGCGTGGGGTCGTCCATGGTCGCAAACGGCCAGAGCCAGGAGGAAAACCAGGTGTCCAGCACGTCCTCCTCCTGCGTCCAGTTTTCCGGGTCGGTGGGCGGCGCGATGTCCACGTGCACGCAGTCGGGATGGTCTTTGCGGTACCAAACGGGAATCCGGTGCCCCCACCAAAGCTGGCGGCTGATGCACCAGTCCTGGATGTTTTGCATCCAATGGTCGTACACATGCGCCCAGCGTTCCGGGCGGAACTGGACTGCGCCGCTTTTGACGGCTTCGACGGATTCCGCCACTTTGGGGTATTTGAGGAACCATTGTTCGCTCAGGCGCGGTTCGATCGGCACATCGGCCCGTTCGGAGTAGCCGACGTTGTTCTGATAAGGCTCTTCCTTCACCAGCAGCCCCATTTCGCGCAGCTTTTCCACCGCCGCCTTGCGGGCCGCGAAACGGTCCATCCCGGCGAACTCCGGCCCGGCCAATTCGTTCATCGTGCCGTCCGGGTGAATGACGTCGAGCAGCTCCAGGTTGTGGCGCTGGCCGATTTCAAAGTCGGCCTTGTCGTGCGCGGGGGTCACTTTTAATACCCCGGTGCCGAAGGTCGGGTCGATGTGTTCGTCCGCGATAATGGGGATGCGCGCCTTCGGGAAAGGCCGCCAAATATGGCTGCCGATGAGATGCTTGTACCGTTCATCGCCGGGGTGAACGGCCACGGCGGTGTCGCCCATGAGCGTCTCGGGCCGCGTGGTGGCGATTTCCAAAAATTCCCCGGGCCGATCCACCAGCTCGTAGCGCATGTGGTAGAGCCAGCCGTTCTGCGCCTTCATGATCACCTCTTCGTCCGAGAGCGCCGTGAGCGAGACCGGGCACCAGTTCACCATCCGTTTGCCCCGGTAGATGAGCCCTTTTTTATAAAGATCGACAAAAACCGCCTGCACTTCGCGGGAGTAATCGGCGTCCATCGTGAACCGTTCGCGACTCCAGTCGCAGGTGCAGCCGAGTTTTTTGAGCTGCTGGATGATGATGCCGCCGTGCTTCTCTTTCCACTCCCAGACCCGCTCCAGAAACGCCTCGCGGCCCAAATCGCGCCGCGTCTTGTGTTCCTCTTTGCGCAGTTTGCGCTCCACCACCGTCTGCGTGGCGATGCCCGCGTGATCCGTCCCTGGCAGCCAGAGCACTTCCTGCCCGAGCATGCGGGCACGCCGCGCCAGCACGTCCTGGATCGTGTTGTTCAGGACGTGCCCGAGCGTCAGCATTCCGGTGACGTTGGGCGGCGGAATGACAATCGAATAGGCCGGTTTTGCCGAGGCCGGATCGGGGGTGAAACACCCCTCGGCCAGCCAGCGCGAATACCATTTTTCTTCAACTGCCTGCGGTTCGTATGCTTTCGGAATCTCTGACATGAATGGCCAGATTTTCCGCGAAACTCCGCGCTTGGCAATCCCTTACTTGCCTCTTTTCAGATATCCGCGCCCGCCTGCGCTATTCGGAACGGCTGTCCCAATACATTTTGAGCAGCAACAGCCCGATCAAAGCCAGGGCGCCCCCCATAAACAGCCCCGGATTGGAGCGCACCGATTTTTCCATCGAGTGCTCCCAGCCAGAAACGGCTTTTTGTGCCCCTTTAAACCCTTCGCGGGTCTGCTCGGCAAGTGCGGTGGCTTGGTCCCGAACCGCCGATTGAATGTCATCAGCCGTGTCTTGCAATTGGTGAAGCCGCATATCAAAGCGGCTGCGAAATGATTTTCCCCGGTTCATTTGTTTCGTCCTCCTCAAATGGAAATCGGCAAGCCCACGCTCTTTGGCCGGAAGGCGCGATTTGTTGTGGAAAACCCGTTGTCATCCCTTTCGCATTGGCCTATGTTTAAACCCTTCTTCCCCATGAAAACCTCCCGTTTACCGTTCACCCGCTGCGCCTTTACCCTCATTGAGTTGCTGGTGGTCATCTCGATCATCGCCGTCCTTGCGGGGCTGACCTTTTCCGGGGTCGCGGGAGCCATGTTGTCCGCCAAAAAAGTCCAAGCCAAAAACGACATGGCGCAAATCGCCAACGCCGTGCAACTTTACTATACCGAATATGGGAAATACCCCATCCTGAGCGGAACCAGTGATTTGAGTTTTGGCACTTCCGCCTCGCCCAACGATTATATTATTTCCGTTTTGCGGAGCAAAATTTCCACCAGCGTGCCGCAATCCACGCTCGACAGTCTCAATCCCCGGCAGATTCAATTCCTGCAGCCCAAGATCATCACAGCGGCCACGGCGACGAGTTTGACCAAAGGAGCCGTCAACAGCGTGAGCGGCAAATGGTGTGATCCGTGGGGAACCCAATACGCTATTTTCATCGATGCCGATTACGCGGGCGACATTGATCCCTCTTTGATCGGAGTAAGCGCCACGCCGAAGCCGCAGGTCAGTAATAACAAGCCTCAATCCATCGATATCGTGAGTGGGGACGGGTATGACAAAAGTACCTACTTGCTTTCCTGGCAGTAACCTGCCAAAGCTCGACAAGTCTTAGCAAGCGGCCGGGCGCGCAAACCCGGGGCGCCCAAGGAGTCCAGTTTAAAAGCGGGTGTAGTTCAATGGTAGAACGGCAGCTTCCCAAGCTGCATACGAGGGTTCGATTCCCTTCACCCGCTCCATTCCTTAGAGCCTGAGAATAAGGAACTTACACGAGGCGCAAAAGTCAGTGTAACTAAAAATGTAACTTCCGCGTGTGTATTCCTGCGCAGGTTTTTTTTGCGTTCGATTTTTCTCCCTGGCGAATAACCAAAAGGAATCAAATCCCTCGTTACAGGATTACTTCTGCGAACTGGTGCGACGCTCGATGGAAGGCAATCTTGACGTGCCGTGACCGCTAGGAAGCCGAAGGTCGTGGACATCGTTCGATTGGATTGTGACCGGAAAAGACGTGCTTAGGGTGAGGTTGGAAACGGTCTGTTCACAATCGAGTTTCAGGAGGTCGAAATCAAGAATATCGCCAAGATGGGGCGGGTTCGTCATCGAGGGACGAAAAACCACGAGAATATCGTTGCTGGTCTTCGCATCGCAGTAGGGAAGCTTTAGGTTAACTTTTTGAACTACTGCTTGCATAAGTTTGACTACAAAGCGTAGGTAGCGCGAATCAGAGGATTTCGAAGGCTTAAAATGGCTTTCCGCCTAAGAATTCGTGCTGATTTCCTCTTCAATCTCCACGTTCACATTTTGGATGGATGTATAAACCGGCAAATCGGCATCAAGGGCTTCGAAGCTTACGGCCATACAGTAGCGGGCTAGGCCTGCTCCCTCTCTGTGGTTCCAGCCAATGTGGGCGCACACGGCAATCGCAAATTCGTCAGGAAGTTTATGTGCGTCAAAGAGCGCCCAATCTTTTTGAGCTGAGCCGTTGGTTCTACGTGTTCCTGTGGCGTCACCGTATTGTGGTAAGTTATGGAGTTTCCAATGAAACCCTGGATAATAGCGATAAGGTTCTTTTTTGACTCGTTTCAAAAAATTATCGACGGGTTCCTCCATCGCACTTGCGTGCCAATCCAGCCACGTTTCCAAGTAACCATTTCTCCTGACTCGGGTGCGCCGAGGTTCGGCTGTATAAGCCAAGGTGATGTCCATGCGGATGCGATGGTCCCGTGCCGCTTCTCTAATGTTGGCAGGGACGGTAACCGTATAGAGATGTAGCTGCTTACTCGGAATTTCACGGGCTTCAGGGGTAATCAGCGTAACGCGATGGTCCGCATTAGAGGTTGCTCGTTCAAGTGACGGAAGACCATATCCCACTAAGCGAAGCACCTTGTCTGCGTCGTTCTCTTGTTCTGCCCATTCTGGCCAGCGCGCACTCTGCACAATCAATGTCCGATAAAGAAGAGGAGACGCTGTAGGATACAGGTTTTGCAGTTTCGCTGCTATATGAGCTACTTTTGGAGCAGCGAATGAGGTACCCACTCCATCTTTTGCAAAGGCGGAGCCGCCATATAAGGTGGAGCGCAATAGTTCGACCGATTGTTCCTTTCTCGCGCGGACGGTCATTGGTGAGGTTCTAGAATGAACCAAGTCCCCACCCAATTCCACGACTTCAGGTTTTACGACACGCCAAGGTGGAGCATACCCGGAGCGAGAAAAAGCCGATGGTTCGAATTGGGCTGCTGCGAATGACCGGGCATCGGGATGGTCGAATACTTCGTGAGCCACGGAACCAACAGTCAACGCGTGAAGGCTTTGCGCAGGGTTAGCCAAACGCGACGAATCCTCAAGCAACTGCTCGGGATGTTGTAACCCATTACCTAAATGAGAGCGCAGGCCCGGATTGGCCAGATTCCCTACTCCATCGCAGAGGTTGCCTGCGGATTGGACAAAGAGAACGTCACGCTGATGCGAGAGCTGGTCGATTTTTGCAGCCCAAGCAGTCATTCTATGTTTAGGGCAAGGAATGCTGCTGTTGATTGAGTGATTGAAGATTTTGGTAAATTTAGGCTCTGCATGAAAACAATGCACAACCGATTCCAAATAAGATTCTGGCGAAAGATTTTTAGAAAGCTTGTTCTTTTCGTTAAGAACCCGTGCATTCTGAAGCCACGCAATAGGCTGGATTTCTCCTTCTTTGGGAATTTCACGGGGGTAAAGAACGGCTCCTGCAACGCGAGTTCCATGCCCACCGGAAGCAACGCAGCTTTCAACCTGGTCCGCTACGTCATCTGGCTGGTATCCGGGGATAAAGCATCGGCTGCTTGAGTGATGCACTGCTGACTGTAGCCAGCGGTGGTTCTCTTGGATTCCGCTGTCAATAACGCAAACCGTTGCGGCGCTAGAGGAAGGGGCACGAACAGTTACAGGGGGGATACCTCCTGCTGTATCTTCCCCAGCATTCGGTTGTTCGACATCGGGTGGAAGTGATACTTCAAAAAGATGCGCGAAGTTTGATATGATGTCGCGAAAACCTTCCCCTGTCATTTGAATCCGAACTTGGACGCAATCGGGGAAAACAACGCCGTGGGCATTATCACTGCTTGCACCATACATCATCCCGTCAAGGAATTCACCCCCATAGTGCAAGACAAAAGGTTTCAATTCATCGACTCTTCTTTCCGCACTTGCAGACCAAACTTCCTCTCCTTCTTGCCGAGCCTTATTCCGAGCATCTTCCCTTCGCCGAATAAAATCATCTTGGGATTCAGACTTTCTCTTTGAAACACGTGGCCATTTTAGCGTTCGAGTGCTGCTAGCTGTTTGAAGTCCCAACTCAAAAATATACTGCTGTTTATCTTTGAGCGGCAAAAGGGAGTAAACGTCCGGGGAGAGGATGTTTTTTAGGCGGTTTGGGTCATCCGACTTATGGTAAATATCAAGTACCGATAAAGCGGAGCCACCCCCAGTGCCCGCTGCAAAATGTTCTAAAACTTGAGATAATTTTGGGAAGCTCAAGTCGCTGGTGGAAACAAACATCAACCCTTCTTCTGTTTCCGCGACAAGTTCTAGGCCGAGTGCATGTGAAAGCGCATCCACATCTGTCTTCTCTGGAATCCGTAATAGGAAGCCTGTGTCTGCCGGAATATGGGGGAGATTTTCTTCAAGGCGAACCCCTTCGATAACTTCGGACGATTTTTCTAGTCCCTCAAGAATGCCTCTCAACGTAGAAGCATGTTTGGCTGGATTCGCCTTAATCCACTCTATCAATTTTAGCTCTTCCGCCGTGCGCTGAGGGGGATTTGACGGATATTTTGCAGTAAAATCATCCTTGAGAGTTAAGTGGAGATGTGGAAATCCTTCCATTCAAGATATGGGGTTAAGGGGCTTGATGAAGCCGTTCGTGGATTTCGTCAAGCGCAAAACGAATATCTTCAGCGGATATTGTTTTCCTTCCCTCCAGAACAGAGTGCTTTGCAGCATTTTGACCAACTTGGACCACTTCCGAACAAGACATCCCATCCATATCTCGGGCGACTTCCTTCCATTTTATGGATTTTTCTGTGGGAAGCGCAGCCATCGTCGTTGTGAGGAGGCGATAAATCTCACTGATAGCCGGAAGGGGTATCTTCAAGACTTCGTCGAATCGACGGAATAGTGCTGAATCAAGGGATGAATCGAGGTTAGTTGCGGCGATTACAAGCCCTTGTCCTTGATAGTTCTCCAGCATTTCCAAAAGCGCATTCGTAATTCGGTTTACCTCTCCTACGTCATTACGCTCAGTTCGTGACCGGGCGAGGGTATCACATTCATCTAGAAACAAAGCGCAGGGAGCGGCAGCAGCCGCATCGAAGACCCTTCGCAAGTTTGTCAGGGTTTCGCCAAAATAGGACGAAAGCAACGTATCAAATCTTACTTTGAGCAAGTTTAATCCCGTATTCCATGCAAGGCGTTCGGCCCCTAAACTCTTGCCGCATCCGGGGGGGCCGTAAAGCAAGATGCGCTGGCGGGGTTTTAAGCCAAACGTGGCGAGACGGCTACGAGCAGCCAATTCTTTCTCAATTCTTTGAAATCGGCTTTCGACGGCGGGAGGCAAAACCATATCGTGCCTTAACCCGCCGAGCGTTACTTCATGAAAAAGAGGGGCGGAATCACGACGGCTAGTTGGAAGGGGGGCAAGCGCGCCCGCTTGAGTGGATGATGCAGGCTGTCTCTCTGATTTGGAACCAGAAACTTTGTTGAGAATCAAACCCAAGTCTTCCGCGACTCGTTCATGGCCAAGTTTTTTCTCCTCATCGACAATCCGACGGCATAGCGTTTCCACATCCTGGCCTGAGCCGGAATGGATTGCCCGGAATAATCGCTTCAACAGAGTCGCATTCATTTAGCGTGTTTTGTACACCTTACTCCGGAATCGGTCATTTGAAAAATCCCCAAAACAAAAACTATTTATTGACAGTCCTCGTGAAGGGAGTGCCCGCATTAAGCACAGTTCTTCGTCCACGAAGTTTCTCGTCTATTCTTGGAGGTTTTTTCGGAAAAGCGTTTCAATTGAAATCCCAAGCGCATCGGCAATGGCGGCAATTTCGTAGTCCCGAATGAATCTCTGCCCCGCTTCCATTCGAGAAATTGCCGAGCGGTCAAAATAGACGCCACGAACGGCAAGGCGTTCAAGCAGAGATGGGATTTCGCATTCCCACACTGTGATGACATTCCAGCCAAGTTCTTCGAGTCTCTGGCGGTTACGGCTGTCGCGTGCACGGATGATCTGGGAGCGGCTCCCCCTCACTCCCTTGGGGAAAGGATTCCCGGCAACCGCGATTCCATGCCCCCGCCTTGGTGCAATCCACGAACCCGGGACTCTGCGGCAACCATTCAATTGCGGCGATTCGTTTTGCTTCTG
>JAPLTE010000125.1 GCA_026398235.1 Verrucomicrobiota bacterium | reverse complement strand
TTTTTACTGCCAGGGCGTTCCACTCCGACCCCGCGCACATAGACCATCTCGCCGCCCAGCCAGCCGGAAATACAGATCAACACGATCCCTGCAATCGATAACCCAAACGGAAGGTTGGAAGTCGGTTCCCGGTGCATGCGCAGCCAGAGATTCACCGCATAAAGAGCCACCGCGATCAAGTTAAGGCTCATATGCAAAAAGCCGATCCCCTTGGTTTTCGGGTTATCGAGCGAAAGGAGATCCACGAGCCCTGGAACTGCCGCAAGAAGCGCGCCGACGATCCCGCCAGCCATCGTATAAAATGCCACATCGTGCCAGACCGGACCGCCCCAGCCCGCCTTGAAAATCACATCGCTGACGAACGAAAAAACCCATAATCCGATCGGGAGCGGAATCAGCATCGGGTGAAGGGGATGACGTTTATAGCTTGCGGGTGTAGTCATAATTATAATCTGTTTATTGTAAGCGGTCTGGATTCGTTTTTGCACAACGGCCTGCGGGCATCCCGCGGCCCCGTGGTCAAGTTTTGAACGCCCCCTGCGCCTTGACTCCTTTTTGCCCTATTTTCCAAAAGCTCATTGGGGTTGGTTCGCGAGCCAATCCTCGTAGGAAATTTTCGGCAGAGAAAAAACAGCAGCGACCAGTTGGGAGGCAGTTTTTTCCTTGGCGAGGTAAACCGCAAACCCTTCTGGCATTTCAATCACCTCGCTCACATCGCCGGGTTTACAAAGCTGCACGCGCAGGGCATTGCGCAATTTGCCGGGCAGGTCTTCAAAATAGAAGGCATGCGCCTCTCCGCGGCTTCGCGAGGTGAGCATCCAGGTGATTTCATCCATAGCGACGGCAAAGGTTTTGACGGGTCCCCGCGCCCCTTCGGGTGCCGGGTCGCTTTGCGTGGCGAGCAACTCCGAGCGCAACGCGTCCATGGCTTGATGTTGGGGCACATGAAGCTTTTCATCCATTTCAAAGCACTTGCGCAAGAGCCGCTCCACGGCGAGGGGCCGGGCCATGCTGCGGGCGAAACGTCCGGGATCGTCCCCAAGAGCATGCTGGATTTCCGCAAGGGTTTTCGGGGCGAGCCGGTCGCGGAGCCGCTGGAGTTCGGCCTGGATCAACGCCGGGGTAATCTCCAGGCCATAAACCCGCTTCAACACGGCCTCCTTGTGCGCCTCCGCGGCAATCACCGGCTGCATTTGCAACGGCCCCGCCGGGGAAGGCGCTTCGTTGCGGTGCTGCCGGTAAATGCGTTCAATGGCGGCGCGATCGGCAGCCAGCGCGCTGAGATCCGCGCCGGGTCCGGCAAGCACAGCCGGGCAAAAGCAGAGCAAACAAACACCCGAGGCGGCAGTCCGAAAAATTTTCATGACCAGTTCTGCTGGATTACGCATTCTGAATCGGAACTGAAGGAAACACCGCGCCTGCCCCCTTGGGCCTCGGCCCGATCCGCCGAGAGATCGTGAATTAATATTGTCAGGCGCTCGGGAATCCAGTAATTCATTTCTGTCTTTATGAAGAGAATCTTTGTTTTCTCGCTACTTTCCTGCACGCTCCTCGTCGCCTGCGCTCCTCAACGGAGTCAGCCGGCCTACGTAGCTCCTTTTGGATACCCCAGTGAGGCGCTTGTCGCCCCCGGGCCGGACACCGTGCCTCCCGAGGTGGCTCCCGGAACCGCCGTCGAGACGGTGCCCACCCCGCCTCCCGCCGCTCCCACACCCTCACCCACCCCCCTGCCCCGCCAGCGCACGGCGGCTTACGGGATCCCGGAACCGGGCAAACCCGGTTTTATGCGCAGCCCCCATAATCCCTCCGCAGGGTTGATCGATTATCGCGGGATGCCTCCCGGCACCGAGGTGAAGGATTTTTATAGCCCCGGCAAGACGATTCTGGTTCCTTAAAGCCTCGCCCAAAGCGGAAGTTTTTGTGACAAGCCGCCCTCGCACAGGGCGGCTTGTTCTGTCCAGAGCCCATTCCATTTATGAACCATATCGCCATACTCGGCCCCGGCTTGCTGGGCGGCTCGCTTGCGCTGGCCGTCCGGGCCCGCGCGCCGCAATGCCGCATTTCCCTCTGGGCCCGGCGCGAGGCGGCAGTCGAAGAGGTTCGTGCAGCGGGTATATGCGATCGGGCATCCACCGATCTCGCCCAAGTGGTGCAAGGCGCGGAAATGATTGTTTTATGCGTCCCCATCGGCGCGATGCCGGGCTTGGCTCAACAACTGGTTCCGCTGGTCGGGCCGACGGTGCTTGTGACCGATGTCGGCAGCGTCAAAGCTCCTGTGGTCGATGCGCTCGCGCCGCTTTTCCCGCGCTTTGTGGGCAGCCATCCCATGGCCGGCTCCGAACAGGCCGGTCTCGCGGCTGCCCGCGCCGATCTTTTCGAGGGAACCGTTGCGCTCGTGACGCCGCATCCCGGGCTGGCTCCTGATGCCGTCGAGCAAACGGCGGCGCTCTGGCGGCTGGTCGGGTGCGACGTGCGCACGCTTTCGCCCGCGGAACACGACGCCGCCATCGGGCTGGTGAGTCATCTTCCCCACCTGGTCGCAGCCGCGCTGGTGGATGTGATTTGCGCGCAAAACCCGCAAGCTCTTGATTTGTGCGGCAACGGCCTTCGCGACACGACGCGCATCGCTTCCGGGCCGCCTGAGATGTGGACGGAAATCGTCGCCACCAATCACGCCGTGTTGGGCAATCAACTCAACGCCATCATCGCCCGGCTGCAGGAACTCTCGCGAGATATTGCTGGCGGCGACGATTCCAAACTGAAAGAGTTTCTCACCAATGCCAAGGTCCAGCGGGATCGGCTCATTAAACCGAAGATTTGAAAATGGAAAGCTGGAAAATCGAACAAGCGCCCGTCCTTCGGGCGGAAATCACCGTTCCGGGGGATAAGAGCATCTCTCATCGCGCCGTCATTCTGGCGGGGCTCTCCAACGGCACCTGCATCATCACGGGTTTTCTGCCCAGCGAAGATTGCCTCTCCACGATGCAAGCCATGCGCGCGCTCGGTGTAGAGATCGAGCGGCCCTCGCCCACGACGTTGGTCGTGCACGGGCGCTCACGGCAATTCACCGCGCCCGCCGGGGAGATCGATTGCGGAAATTCCGGCACAACGATGCGCCTGCTCGCGGGAGTGCTCGCGGCCCAGCCGTTCCGCACCCGGTTGGTGGGCGACGCCTCGCTTTCCCGCCGCCCGATGCAGCGCGTAATCGACCCGCTCACCCGGATGGGAGCAAAGCTGCAAGCCGAAGGTCCCAAAAGCGCCCCGCCGCTGGTGATCGAAGGCGGTGTGCTCACCCCCCTCCGCTACCATTCGCCGGTGGCCAGCGCACAGATCAAAAGCGCGGTGCTTCTGGCCGGGCTCTTCGCCCACGGCCGCACCAGCGTCACCGAGCCCAGCCAGAGCCGCAACCACACCGAACGGATGCTTGAATGGTTTTTGGTGGGACCGCACATTGACGGATTGACGGTCTCGGTGGCGGGAGAAAAAACGCCCGAATCGCGCGATTTTCATGTCCCGGGCGATATTTCCAGCGCCGCTTTTTGGCTTGTCGCCGCCGCCGCGCAGCCGGGCAGCCATTTATTGGTGACCGATGTCGGCTTGAACGACACCCGCACAGGCGTCCTCGCGGTGCTCGTCCGCATGGGAGCACACGTGCGCGAGATCATCGAAGTGGAAGAAGGCGAACCGTGGGGAGCGGTGGAAATTCAAGGCGCCAAGCTCAAAGGCACCGTGATCCGGGGCAAGGAAATCCCCAACGTCATTGACGAGCTTCCCATCCTCGCCGTGGCGGGGGCGCTCGCCCACGGAACCACCGTGATCGCCGACGCCGCCGAGTTGCGCGTGAAGGAAACGGACCGGCTGGCCGCCATCGCCACCAACCTCCGCGCCATGGGTGTGAATGTGACCGAAAACGAAGATGGACTCGAAATTTTCGGCGGCACTCCGCTCAAGGGAGCCCGCCTTTCCAGCTTTGGAGACCACCGTATTGCAATGGCGTTTGCGATTGCGGGGCTTTTCGCCGAAGGGGAAACGCTCATTGATGGCGTGGAATGCGTCGCCACTTCCTACCCCGGCTTCTACGAGACGCTCAAAAAACTGGTCACCCAGCGCACCCGGGAAATCCCGGTGGTCGCCTCTCTCCCAAGCCGCGAAAAGTAATATGGAAACACCCCATCGCGTCATCGCCATCGACGGTCCCGCCGCCTCGGGCAAGAGCACCGTGGCGCGGCTTCTCGCAAAACGGCTCGGGTTTGTCTACATCAACACCGGAGCGATGTACCGCGCCGTCACCTGGCTGGCGCTTCGCCACGGGATCGACCCGTCGGATGCGCAGGCCGTTGCGGCCTTGCTCAACGCCACCCCTATGGAATTCGGCGTCGCCGGAAACGAGGGGACGATCCGGGTGGAAGGGATTGATCCTTCGCCGTATCTGAACGATCCCGACGTCGCCGCCCATGTCCCCGCCATTGCCGCCATTCCCAATGTGCGTGAACGGCTTGTGGCCCGCCAACGGGAATACGCGAAATACGCAGACCTCGTCATGGAAGGCCGCGACATCGGCACTGTCGTTTTCCCGAAAACCCCCTTCAAAGCCTATATTGACGCCTCCGAGGAAGTGCGCGCCAAGCGCCGCGCGGACCAAGGTTTGCGGGATGACCTTGCGGCGCGCGACAAAAAAGATTCCTCACGGGCCGCCGCGCCGCTCAAGATCGCCGAGGGGGCGCACGTGATCGACAGCACCTGCCTCACCGCCGAAGGCGTCGTGGAGGAAGTTGTGCGGCAGCTGGGATTAGAGCAATCGTTGAGATGAATCCGATCTACCAACTGGGCCACAGCATTTTCAAATTTGTTGGCAGCACCCTCTTTTCTTTCCGGGTCGTCCACCCGGAACGGATGATCGAAGAAGGTCCTGCCATCCTCGCGATGAATCACCAGAGTTATCTGGACCCGCCGATGGCCGGGATCACCTGCGAGCGGGAGCTTTATACGCTGGCGCGTGACACCCTTTTCAAAGGCCCCCTGGCCAAAATCCTCCCCAAAATCAACGTGGTGCCGATCGACCCCAAGGGGGGCGATTCGTCTGCGCTCAAGCTCAGCGTGCGCATCCTCAAACAAGGCTATGCGACCTTGATTTTTCCCGAAGGGACGCGCTCCCGCGATGGCGGGTTGCAACCGGCCCAGCCGGGGGTCGGGTTCATCATCGCCAAAACGCTGGCACCGGTCGTGCCAATGCGCATCTTCGGCTCCTATGAAGCCCTTCCCCGCAGCGGCAAGGAATTTCACGCCACCCCCATCACCATCGTTCTGGGCGAACCGCTCTACTTCACGAAAGTGGACCTTGAAGGGGGCCGCGAAGTGTATCAGCGTCTTGCGGATCGCGTGATGGCGGCGATTGCGGCCATTGAATACGAGGAGTAAGCGGAGCCGCTGCGTGGCCCGGAAAAATCGGTTTATCAGGAAACTCGGTCTATCTGCGCTGGATCCTGAGCTGGCGCACCAGGCTGACGTAAAGGGCAAAAAGCGAGCCGAACGCAAACCCCAGCATCACGAGCGTATTCACTGTCAGCACGCTGAAATGAAAGCTGTGGTCCGTGCCAAAAAGCGTGAAATTATAGAATTTATCCGGGCCAAAAAAGACATTGATCCGGTGCATCGGCTGGCGACGGTAGTCGAGCTGTTCGCTCTCCGCCTTGGAAACCAGGTCGGTGATCTTTTGATTCACGTAAAGCCGCTCGGCAGAAATGCCGCCTTTGGGGCGCAAGGCGCTCGTCTTGAGAAGTCCTCCTTTTAACACGGAATCCACGCGCCTGAACCGATTGGACAAATCCTCCGGGGTTTCTCCCTCCAGCCCCGAGAGAAGCGCGAGGGTGTCTTTCAAATCTTCCAGCCGGTTGGCCTCCGCCTCGCTCAACGATCCGGTTTTCAGTTTCTCTTTTAATAAATCGATTTGCCGCTGCGTCTCCTCTTGCCGGCTGGTGAGCGGATTGAGCTTGTACTGCGCGACCACGATCGCTTCGTAGCTCCAGCGCATCGGCATGAACTCGCAAAGAAACGGGACCTGCAAAGCGCTCTCGTTCTTGTCCTTGGCGCGATCGGGATTCACAGCGAACCAACGCGTCACAGCATAAACCAAATTGAGATTGCGATTCATATCCTCATATTTGATCAACGCGCCGCTGAGGAGGATTTGCGGAATCAAAATGAACGGGACCACATTAGCCGCCGCCTTGCCGTCCGCCACGAGCGAGGAGACAAAGAGGCCGATGGCGATCCCGGTAAACGCCGTGATGAAATTGAAAAAGAAATAGATCCAAAACATCCCGCGAATTTCCAGGATCGCATTGCCGATGAGGGTAAACATCGCGCATTGCACGGCGGCAAACAGCGCAAGCGTGAGCGCCTTGGCCGTGATGTAATACGGCAGTCGGATGTTGAGATTGCGCTCCCGCTGAAGCGTGGCGCGGTCGAGGATGATGTCATCCGCGGAATTGGTGAGCCCCAAAAACATCACCACCACCAGCGAGAAGAACAGGTACGTCGGGATATGGTAGGCGCTGGCAAAATCGTAGCTTCCGCTTTCGTTGTAATAGAGAACGCAACCGATGAGCGTGGCGAGCACGGGCGCGGCGACGATGGTGATGAGCAGGTTGGCCCGGTTGCGCATTTTGCTCAGAAATGCGCGGCGCAGAAGCGTCTGGAATTGGGTCCACTCATCGCGCCACCGGATCGGCTCCTGCCCTGTAGCCGGAGCGGCAAACGAGGCCACCGGCATGGTCGGCTGTTTGCGCACCCCCACCTGCCGCACATCCTGCAGCAGTCGGAACGACTCGTATTTATCGCGCCAATACTCAGGCGAGTAGCGGCGCGCAGGAACGAGCTGCCCCTGTTGGTTTTCCTCGTAAATGATGTCGCCGGAGAGATCGCGCAGCGGCGTCTCGAGCACGTCAAAAATGAACTCGGGCCGCGTGGTGCCGCAGGCGGGACAGCCGCCCAATTCCGTGCCGAAATGCTGTTTGTGTTCCGCTTCCGCAAAATAAGCGAGCATCTCGTGCGGCGTGCCAAAGAACACCAGCTTGCCTCCCTTGTCCATCAGGAGAGCTTTGCTGAACATCTGGAAAATCTTCGAGGTCGGCTGGTGGATCGTCACCAAAATGATCTTGTTGTGCGCCATCGAGCGGATGATCTCGATCACGTGTTCGGCGTCTTTGGAGGAAAGGCCGCTGGTCGGCTCGTCGAACAAAAACACGTCGGCCCCGCCGATCATGTCGAGGCCGATGTTGAGCCGTTTGCGCTCGCCCCCGGAGAGGATCTTTTTTAATGGTGTGCCTACAATGGAATCGCGCCGTTCATTGAGCCCAAGCTCCGCGAGCTTCGTGTCGATGCGCCGTCCACGATCCCCCGCGGAAAGATGCGGCGAACGGATTGCCGCCGCAAAATTGAGATTCTCGGCAATGGTGAGGTGCTCGTCAAAGGCGTCGTTCTGCGGAATGTAGGCCACGTGCTGTTTGAGGCGCTCGACATCCTCATAAAGCGGTGCGCTATTGAGTAACACCTCCCCGTGCATCGGCTGAAGCTGGCCCGCCAGCACGCGCAGGAGCGTCGATTTACCCGAACCGCTCGCGCCCATGACGCAGACCACCTCGCCCCGGTTCACGCTGAAGGAAATGCCGTCGAGCCCGGTTTCGTTTGCGGTGAAGCGATGGCTTAAATCCCGCGCCTCCAGCGAGGAAATGATGTTCCGTTCCTCTTCGATAATGCGCTCGGAAAAGTCGCATCGCAAAATTTGTCCGGTATCAATGAGGATCGTGTCGCCATCCACCAGCGGCGCGGAATTGCGCACGGGGGTCTCCCCCACAAGGATCGGCCGGTCGGCCTGGAGGACCTCAAGCCGCCCAACGCGGTTTTCGTAATCACACTGGATACGCAAAAGCACATCGCCTCCCGTACCGGGTGAAAGCAGAATATCTTCCTCTTCGAGCAGGCTGCTGTTGTTGGAAACAAGATATTCGCTCTTGTGCGCCTTGAGCTGGAAACGCCCGCCCAGCGCCCGTGCCTTGCGCCGCAGATCATCCAGGGGAAGCTGCGAGCCGTTTTGAAAACGGATAATGTCATCGAGTGTGCCTTCGGCCATGGCACCCGCCTTGAGCTGGATCCCGTTAAGCACGGCATCGACATTCTTGAGCGCCCGCACGCGCACTTTGAGCCCAAATTTCACCTCCAGGCGCGAATCGCGGCTGCGCGTCTTCTCCAGTTCCACCTCGCCATCCGCATCAATGGAAAGATAAGCGTTGGCAACGACCACATTCTTCTTGGCGTCGAAATACCAAATCAGGTCCTGGTAAGTGAGCACCTGTTCCCCCAACACAATGCGCTGCCCGGAATAGACGCGGCAGAACTCCCCCGGCTGCAACGGGCGGCTGCGCACAAACACGGGCCGCTGCGTCTGGTTTTTGAAAAGGATCAACTCGTGATACCGATAAGCCATGAGCCGCTCGCCGGGAGCCAGCCCTTTGAGCGCCACGTCGCACGCGGGCCCCGCGCCGAAACAAATCGATTCCAGCGGCGACGCCCCTTTTTGATAAATCGACGGGTCGGCATCATCCGAGGCATTGAGCTGGTAAACGATGTCAATCGCCTGCGCCGCCATGCCCAGTTGCGACATGAAGGCGTAGAAATCCACCAACTGCTCGCTCTTGTTCATGTCCGCCTTGGCAATCAAATCATAGAGCTGCACGCCCAACATGATCTTGCGGTCATCGCTGAGTTGTGCGGAAAGCTTCTGCGCCATTCCCGAGAGATCCTGCTGCTCGTTGAGCGCCTGCCGGAACAATTTGCGAAGCTCCGAATAGACCGCTTCCGGGTAATCGTAGCGAAGAAATCCGAGCGAGGAATCGATCTCCTCCTCCAGGACCTCGCCGTTGACCTTGGAAAAGGCGGCCAGCACCTGGATGAGCAGAGGCAGCAAATTCGGGCTCTCCGTCACCGTGCGGGGCGTACGCAAGGCACGGCGCATCATCGTTCGCCCGGCGCTGTTGAGCCGGTGCAGAAACGGAGTGATCCCGCGCATGCGCGTCGCAAATTTTTCCACTAACTCAGTCATTCGAGACAATTTAGGGCATTCTCTCATGAAAATCGCCCATGGGAAAGGGGAAGAAATCCTCTTTCCGATTTCCCTCTGTTCAAAGCCGCAAAACCCGCTAATGTGCAAACCGCTCGTCCCCATGAAGATCATTGCCATTGCGAACCAAAAGGGAGGCGTCGGAAAGACCACGACCGCCGTAAACCTCGCCGCCTGCCTCGCCGCCAAAGGCAAGCAAATCCTCTTGCTCGATCTCGACCCGCAGGCCAACGCCACCAGCGCCCTCGGAATAACGGACACGGAGGGCAAGAGCATGTATGAACCGCTCATCGGCCAGGCCGCGGCGGCGGATCATATCATTGCGACGCGCTTTGATAATCTTTGGATCATTCCCGGCGACATCAACCTCGCCGGAGCCGAAATCGAAGTGGCCCGCCAGGAAGAGCACCTCACCCGGTTGCGCACGGCCATGGAGCCGCTGCGCCAGCGTGCGCCGCTCGACTACGTCCTCATGGATTGTCCGCCGAGCCTCGGCATCCTCATGACCAACGCGCTGGCCGCTGCGGACGAAATCCTCGTGCCTATCCAGTGCGAATATTTTGCTTTGGAAGGGTTGAGCAAGATCGACAACATCATCCATCAAATAGCGGATTCCGGGGTAAATCCCGACCTGACCCTCGCAGGGATCATCATGACCATGTTTGATATGCGAACCAATCTGAGCAACCAGGTTGTTGCGGAAGTGCGCAAGCATTTCGGCGAGCGGGTTTACAATACAATGGTCCCGCGCACCGTCCGCCTGGGCGAGGCCCCAAGCTTCGGCAAACCGATCCTGGAATATGAGCCTGTCGGGGCAGGAGCCATTGCCTACAATGCCTTGGCCAAAGAATTCATCACGCGCCACCCGTAGAGTTGAGAGTGTGACACGGTCGGGTTCGCCTTGCCAATACGCACCATTGGCCTCCAGATTCCAAAAACGAATTTGCGAGAATAAAGATCGAAAACGGCTTGCGTCCTGCAGAAATTCTGACAAACTGATCGCTCGTTTTTGGGGCTGGGTAGCTCAGTTGGTAGAGCAGAGGACTGAAAATCCTCGTGTCCCCGGTTCGATTCCGGGCCCAGCCACCATTTTAAGTCCTTGATTCCGCACTGGCGATGACGCGGAGGCGGTAATTTTCAAAGTTTCTAAAGCCGTAAGCACGGCGTTGGATATGCTTCATCTTACGAGTGGATGTCCACGGTTTGCGAAAGATGCAGGGTTAAGAGCCGGTAGCCGTTAATTCCGACTCCTGTCCCCAATCTTTGATGAAGGGCCCGCCTCCGCCATCTCGGCATGATCTGCAATTTCCTGGCTTGGCGCTGGCCTACGTTGCGCGTTGGTCGCAGATCGTCAGATTTGCTCCCTCCGCACCGCCTTGGCCAACCCCAAAACCTGCTGCAACGCACCCCGCTCCCAATTTTGAGACAGCTTCTAAGGGGTTTCCCATTATCGTGTTGTGGGAATTTCCCTGAGCTTGTTATAAAAAGAGGCATGCTGCGACCCCTCCTGAATATTGAAAAGGCGCTGATTGCCGGTTTTTTTCAGCCCTTGAGCCGCTTTCCCGTTTTTGCCCGACTTTATCGGAACCTTGAAATCTCGATTAGCATCGGATTGATCTTCCTTACGCTGGTCTTTATGTGTCCGATCTTGAAGGGGATGGCCACCACATCCCTGAGCACGGATGAACGGGGAACCGTGACGCGCTATAGCGCCAAGGGGCCTTGGAAGACGGTCACCTGTTACGACCTGGCTAAAAATCATATCTTCTTCAATTTACTTAACTCGATCACCCCCGGCGCCAAATCCCTGAACTCGCTGCGGGTTCGCCTGTGGTCCTATCTTTTTTTGGGCGCGTCGGGGATTGCGGCATTGATCTATTTTTTCCGGCGCGGGTGGTATTTGGAGGGCGCGCTTTGGTTCTATTTTTGGGGATTAAATCCCGAGTTGCTCATGCTCAACCTGTCAGCTCGAGGTTATGGTTTTTTGAGTTTGCTCACCCTTGCGCTCGCGATCCTGGCCATCCGCTATTTTGAAACGAGAAGCCGCAGGTCGCTTGTGGCGCTTGGTCTCTTAACGGCTCTGGGAGTTTGGACCATCCCCAGTTTCCTTATCTTTGGCGCTACATTGCTCGTTTTCCTGTTCGTTGCCACGCGTGGCAGGGAGGTTTTCATTGCGGGGTTGGCGACCATGATGCTGATCGCCGTTCTTTACGCACCCATTGTGGGGCAGGTTCTGCATGTAATGAAAAATTACGATGGGAGATATGGGCAAGACTACGCCAGCATTGAGGCCGTAACCGCCACGTTGCGCCTCTATCTTTTTCCTGCGGGCGACAACGTTCTTTTTGTTCTTTTGTTTGGAGCATTCGTGGCGCCGTTTGCCCTCTGGGAAAGAGGGGATTCGGTGGGACGAGGGTTGCGCCTGCTCTCGGGCACCGTTTTCGTGTTTTTCGCCGCCTGCCTCACAATGAAGACACCGCCTTTGCGCACGACGGCGTTGACGGTGGCTCCGATTCTGTTTTGTCTCGTGCACGCATTCGGGGTGTTCTTTCGAGACCAGCGGATCGCTTTCATGCGTCCACTGCTCGCGGTGCTCGTAGCGATTCCCTTGCTCACCCATGCGAGCCAGCGGATAGCGAAATTCCAATTTCTCCCCGCGGAAAATTGGATGGATGCTGCCCATGCCATTGAGACGATTTTTCCATTGGGAACCACGACCCACGGCGGTTCAAACACGCTTTCCTCCTATCTTCAGAAGCGTTATTGCGATCTCGATCAATTCGATAAAGAAGCCTTTCTCGAGGGCAGATCCGTTGTGATCAACAATCAAATCAACACTGCGCACGGCCGGGAAGTCCGGGTGCTGGATTTATCTCCCCGCACGTTGAATCTCCTCATCCCACAGCAAATCGGCGCCTTTCAGAAGCTGGGGTTTATCCCGCCCGAGGAGAGCGGTGTCCTGGTAGTGGCCTCGGCGGAAGGAACTGTGGAGAAGGGCTGGAAAATTACCACGCCGGGAATCTTGCTGCTGAAGGTGCGCCCCGGTATTCAATACTACTCTTTAAACCTGATGGTGAAGGAGGGGCCGGGGGTTGAACAGGTCCAGGCCGAAGCTCTTGTCAATGGAACCAAATACCGCATGGAAAGTTTTCAGGCAGAAGGCGGCCGGTTGTATTCACTGCGGCTGGGACAAAAAATCGCTGCGGACCCGGAGATTCGCTTCTCCGCGCCCTCGCCAAGCGCCATGGTCTGGGTGGCGAGCATCTGGCTGAACCCGGACCCGGCAGGAAAAGCGCGCGCGCAAGAGCAGTCGCGGCGTTAATTCCGGGAAAGAAACCGGTATTTAAAAATGAACCAGAGTGCGGCGAAGCCATCCCGCCAGGTTATCTTTTTGCCTTCGGCATAAGGCCGGCCATTGTAGGTGATCGAGACCTCATAAATGCGAAGGCGTCTGCGGGCCACCTTCGCCGTAATCTCCGGCTCGATCCCAAAACGATTGGATTCCAGGCGGATGTCCCGGAGCACATTGGAAGTGAACGCTTTATAGCAGGTCTCCATGTCCGTGAGATTGATGTCATTGGCCATGTTCGAGAGGCAGGTAAGGAATTTATTCCCTATGGAATGCCAGAAATAGAGCACCCGATGCGCTCCTCCGCCTGCAAATCGCGACCCAAAAACGACATCGGCCCGGCCTGCCAAAATCGGCTGGAGTATTGCTTGGTAATCCGTCGGATCATACTCCAGATCGGCATCCTGAAAAATCGCAATGTCGCCGGTCATTTCCTGGATCGCCCTCCGGATGGCGGCCCCTTTTCCCATGTTCCTCGGCTGTTGATAGATATGGATGTCAGGATTTTCCGCAGCCAAATTCTGCATAATTTTCCATGTGCCATCCCGTGATCCGTCATTGACGATAATGATCTCCCGCTGCAAACAGTCCGGCAGGGGGGCATTGACAACGGCTTCCACGCAATCGCGCAGGGTCTGTTCTTCATTATAGGCGGCGATGAGAACAGAAAGTTTTTCGAAAGGGCTGGGCTGGCGTTTCACAAAGCGAGGGTAGGATTTCCCATCGCTCAAAAGCAACCGTTTTTAACCCTATCTTTGATCGAGAGCCGATGTAGGCCCAAAAATGCGCGCTGAGGGATTTGAACCCCCGACAGGAGGAAAGGATCTACTCTACTTACTCGAGTTAAGCGCGCGAAACCGAGCCAGAATAATGAGGAGGGCCCGAACCCACATCGACCAATCCTCCCTCACCCGTCCGTCAAGAGGCGCTTGGTGTGACGTTTACGCATATTCGACTGCTTCTCACAAACAAAACGCCTCACCCGGTTTCCCAGGGTGAGGCGTTTGAATGTTTACTTAAGGCTTACTTGCCGCCTTCAACGGCGGCTTCGGTGGCTCCCGCCGCTTCGTTCCGCTCTTTCATGGCGGCCCGGCGGCTGAGTTTCACGCGGCCCTTGTCGTCGATGCCGATGCACTTGACCCAGATGGCGTCGCCCACGCGGACCACGTCTTCGGTCTTGTTCACGCGGAAGTCGGCCAACTCGGAGATATGCACGAGGCCTTCCTTGCCGGGAAGAACTTCGACGAACGCGCCGAATTCCTTGGTGGAAACGACGGTGCCGTTATAGGTGGTGCCGATTTCGATCTCCTTGGTCATCCCTGCAATGATGTCCTTGGCGCGCTGGAGGCTCTCGCCGTTGTTGGAGTAGATGTGCACGGAGCCGTCGTCCTCGATGTTAATCTCGGCGCCGGTCTCGGCCACGATGCCCTTGATGGTCTTGCCACCAGGCCCGATCAGGAGACCGATCTTGTCGACCGGGATCTTGACGGTTTCGATGCGAGGCGCATAAACGCTCAGTTCCTTGCGTGGCTCAGCAATCGCAGCAGCCATGACGTCCAGGATGGTCGTGCGGGCGGCCTTGGCCTGGCGGATCGCCTCGGCCAGGATTTTGATGGGAAGGCTGGTCAGTTTAAGGTCGAGTTGGAACCCGGTGACGCCGGTGTCGGTGCCGCAGAGTTTGAAATCCATGTCGCCGAAGTGATCCTCGCTGCCGAGGATGTCCGTCATGGTTTGGTAGCGGACCAAGTTGTTGTTGGCGTCATATTCCGTCACGAGGCCGACAGAGATGCCCGCGACGGGCTTCTTGATCGGAACACCTGCGTCCATGAGGGCGAGGATGCCTGCGCAAACCGTCGCCATCGAGGAGGAACCGTTGGATTCCATGATCTCGCTGCTGATGCGGATGGCATACGGGAAGTCGCGCTCGGCCGGGATGACCGGGGCGATGGAACGCTCAGCCAGAGCGCCGTGGCCGATTTCGCGGCGTCCGGGGCTGCCGGTGCGTCCGGTTTCGCCCACGGAGAACGGCGGGAAGTTGTAATGCAGCATGAAGCGCTTTTCAGACTCGCCGCCGGTGTAGGCGTCGAGCATCTGGGCTTCGTCGGCGGGAGCCAGCGTGGCGAGGGCCACAGCCTGGGTTTCCCCACGCGAAAAGAGCGAGGAGCCGTGCGAGCGCGGGAGCAGACCGACTTCCGCCGTCAACGGGCGCAAATCGAGGTAACCACGACCGTCGGCGCGGATCCCCTTGTCGAGCGCGCTGATGCGAACGGCCTTTTCCTGGAGGTAATCAAACGCCTGGCTGATCTCGAACCCGGTAGCTTCCGGGAATTTCGCAAAGATGGCGGCTTTGACTTCCGTCTTGAGGGCGTCGACCGCCTTCAGGCGTGCGACTTTGCCCGGGGTGTACAGGGCCGCTTCGATGCGATCCCCTGCCACTTGGTAGGCGATTTCGAGCAGCTCGTCTTTCACGAGCATAAGCGGGACGACGCGCTTTTCCTTACCTGCTTTGGCGGCGAGTTCTTTCTGCCCGAGCACGATCTGTTTGACGAAAGACTGGGCGAATTCGAGCGCCTTGATGAATTCCTCTTCAGGAACTTCGTCGGCGGCGCCTTCGATCATGACGACGTCGTTTTCATTGCCGACGTAGACGATGTCCAGGTCGCTTCCGAGACGCTGGGCGTGGGTCGGGTTGATGACGAATTCACCGTTGACGCGGCCTACACGGACAGCGCCGACGGGCCCGGCGAACGGGATGTCGGAAACCATCAGCGCGGCGGAAGCGCCGTTGATGAAGAGAAGGTCAGGATCGTTCTGGCCGTCGGCGCTCAAGAGCACGCCGATGATCTGCGTGTCGTAGAGATACCCTTTGGGGAACAACGGACGCAGCGGGCGGTCCGTCATGCGGGCGGTGAGGATTTCCTTTTCGCTCGGGCGACCTTCGCGTTTGAAGTAGCCGCCGGGGATTTTGCCCACGGCTGCGGCTTTTTCACGGTAGTCAACCGTGAGCGGGAACCAGTCCTGGCCTTCTTTAAGAGAGGTGGCGGAGACGGCGGTGACGAGCATGATGGTGTCGCCGCTACGGACCGTTACGGAGCCGTCGGCGAGTTTGGCGAGTTTGCCAGTTTCAATAACGATGGGCGAAGGGCCCACCTCAATAGAGATCGTATGATGCATACTTAAGAATGCAGCACCGCCGAACGATGGCCGGAGTCGGAGAAATCAGGACTTATGAAGTAGGAAGTACGGAACAGGCGAGCGCCTGTTTCTTACTTCATAGTTCATAGTTCGTGATCTCATTTCTCCGGCAAACGCCCCGGGCGCTGCGCGTGTTTTTTAATTTCCGACGGGTATTCCTGCCCGAACGGGATTTGGTTTGGAGAAAGACGCGTGAGATTTCACACGTCGATAAAGGGAAACCCCCGGACCGGAACCCCGGTCCGGGAGTTAACCGGAAAATGTTACTTACGGAGATTGAGCTTCTCGAGGAGGCCCTTGTATCGATCGCTGGCCGTGCGCTTTAGGTAATCCAACAAGCTGCGGCGTTTGGCCACCATCATCAGGAGACCGCGGCGCGAGGCGTGGTCCTTTGCGTGGGTCTTTAAATGTTCGGTGAGTTGCTGAATCCGCTGGGTAAGAAGGGCGATTTGCACGTCGGCGCTGCCTGTGTCTTTATCGTGCATTTTGATGCCCTGAAGTTCGTTCGTCATTGCCATATTTCGTATTTTTAGGAGGGTTAAGTATCCCCCAGTTTTGCCGCTTGGCAAGCTTTTTGAAGGGAAAACCCTAGCGTTTTTCTTTCGCTGCCTTGAATTCCGCCAAAGTCACATACCCAAACTGCTTCACCAGCGCTTGTCCGCGCTCTCCTGTCATAAAATCGACGATCACCTTGACGGCTCCCGTCGGCTTATCATCCACCACCAACAGCAAAGGTCGGCTCAGGGGGTATTTCCCTTCGAGAACATGCGTCAAGGTCGGTTCGACCACGACCCCATCCTTCTCCACAGCCAGTGTGAAAATATTCCTCTGGTCGGCGAAACTGGGTGGGAGCAGCGAAAGACAGCCCGGCGTGAATTCCAGCATGTTGCGCGTCTCGGAAAATTTCTTCACCCTCGCGCCGCGCCAGACGGGAGCCATCTTGAGTTCCTTATAGAGCCAATAAACCAAGATCTCCCATTGGCCGCGGCCGGGATCGCTCATGAAAACCTTGATCGGTAAAGAAGGCCCCCCCACTTGTTGCCAATTGGTAATCTTTCCCTCATAGATCCCCCGGACCTGGTCAGCGTTCAACGCATGGACGCCCCCTTCCCATACATCCCGGGAAACCGCCATCGACACAAGCTGAACTCCGATTGGAATCTCCACTAATTGAAGCTCCGGGTAGGCTGCCTTGTCCGCCGGAGTCAGCTCCCGGCTGCTCAGCGCGATATTTGCAGCCTTGGTTCCGAGCGCCTCCAACCCCATTCCTGTGCCTCCTCCCGCCTGGAGCACAAGCTCGATATTTCGCTCCGTCCGCAACACATTAACCGCCTCGGCGAGCGGCAACGCCACTGAGACCGCTCCGCAGGCACGAATCATCTCCTGCGCCTTCGCGTCCGGGACGCAAAGCCACAGCAAAACGAGAAGCCATAACAAGTGGTGCTTCATTGCAGGCCATCATAAAGGTGGTAAGGCAAAGTGCAAGCGCCTCACACTCCCTTGGAAAATACCTGCGGATGGAGAACGGCGAGGCGGTGTTCAAGGCGGGCCCGGGCCAGTATGCGTTTAGCGCACTTTAGCAGGCATCCTTCCAGACAGAAACAGCCCGAAACGCCACAGGAATCCCTCATTTCCTGCTTTCCTGCCACGCGGATTCCGCTAGGGTTGTTGGTTTCCCATGGCGATCCGTTTTCTTAATACCTACACCCGCACCCTCGAAGAATTCCGGCCTCTCGACCCCGCCGGAAAAACCGTAAAGCTCTACACCTGCGGTCCGACGGTTTATAATTACGCCCACATCGGCAACTTCCGCGCCTATCTTTTCGAGGATCTGCTCCAGCGCCATCTCGAAACGAGCGGCTACCAGGTCCAGCGCGTAATGAATCTCACCGACGTGGATGACAAGACGATCCGCGGCTGTCACGCGGCAGGATTGCCGCTGGCGGAGTTCACGCAAAAATTCAAGGACGCCTTTTTCGACGACCTCCGTACGCTCCGCATCAAACCGGCGATGGCATACCCGGCCGCCACCGACCCCGTCCATATCGCGCGGATGATCCAGATGATCTCGTATCTGGTCGAACACGGCTACGCCTACCAGGCCGAGGACAAATCGGTCTATTTCCGGCTCAACAAATTTCCCGATTACGGAAAGCTCGCCCACCTCAACCTCGATGAACTGCGCCCGAGCGGCCGTATCAGCAACGACGAGTATGAAAAGGAGAGCGTCGGCGATTTCGCGCTCTGGAAGGCCTGGGATGAAGCCGATGGCGACGTCGCGTGGGAAAGCCCGTGGGGCAAAGGCCGCCCCGGCTGGCACATTGAATGCAGCGCGATGGCAACCGAACTGCTCGGACCCGAGATCGATATTCATTGCGGCGGGGTGGACAACATTTTTCCCCACCACGAAGCGGAGATCGCGCAATCCGAATGCTGCACCGGCAAACAATTTGTTCGCTACTGGCTCCACTGCGCCCATCTCATGGTGGAAAGCCAAAAGATGTCCAAGTCCGCCGGGAATTTCTACACGTTGCGCGATCTGCTCGACAAAGGCTGGAGCGGACGCGAGATCCGTTGCGTGTTGCTGAGCGTCAACTATCGACTCCCGCTCAACTTCACCTTCGAGAGCCTCGCTGGCGCGCGCAGTTCGCTGGCGCGCATCGACGAATGGGTAGCCCGCCTCACCGAAAAAGCCGAAGGCGAACCAAACGCCTCCGCGCATCCCCTCGCCTCTCATTCCCGCTTCCAGCAAGCCCTTGATGACGACCTGAACATCTCCGGCGCGCTTGGCGTGCTCTTTGATGTCATCCGCGCCTCCAATCGCGCCCTCGACCTGGGGACGTTCACTCCGGCCGACGCCCGCGCGCTTCTCGGTTGGTGGGATCGCGTCAACGCGGTTCTCCAATTCCAGCGCGAAGTGGAAGGCCCTCCGCAATCCGTGCTCGACCTGGTGGACGCCCGAGCCGCTGCCCGCGAAGCGAAAAACTGGGCGCTCAGCGACGAAATTCGCGCGCAGATCGACGCCGCCGGTTGGATCGTCAAGGACTCCAAAGAGGGCCAGAAACTCACCCGAAAGTAATCTCATGAAACCTTCGTTTGCCCCCGCCGATTATCTCGACCTGAGCCGCACCGACCACCGCGCGCTTTTTGAAAATGCCGCGAACGTTTGGGACGCCCTCAAGCAAATCCCCACCTACCTCCAGTTCCGGCTCAAACCGGGCATCCACGGGCGGCTCATCGGCAAGCCGTTCATCAGCGCGGCGGTTTATATCGGGCGCGGCACAATCATCGAGCAAGGGGCCATGATTAAAGGCCCGGCGTGGATCGGCGAGAATTGCGAAATCCGCAACGGCTGCTACATCCGCGAGAACGTCATCGTCGGCAACGGCTGCGTGCTCGGCAATTCGTGCGAGTTTAAAAACTCCATTCTTTTCGACGAGGCGCAAATCCCGCATTTCAATTACGTGGGCGACTCGATCCTCGGCTACAAAGCCCACCTCGGTGCAGGCGTCATTCTTTCCAACGTCAAACTCGACCATGGCGAGATCGCCGTGTGCGGTCCCGAGGGCCTCCTTATCCCCACGGGCCTGAGGAAGTTCGGAGCCATCGTGGGCGACCGGGCCGAGATCGGCTGCAACTCCGTCCTGAGCCCCGGCTCGCTCATCGGGCGCGATACCGTCCTTTACCCCGGCAGCCAATGGCGCGGCTGCGCTCCCGAGGGAAGTATTATTAAACACCGGCAGGAATTTGAGATCGTCCAACGTCGCAAATAAACGTCTTGCCCATTTACAGTAAATTCTTCTTTTGAGATCCCCGACTTCCTGTTTTCTTTAACCCTTCCTATGAACCCTGAATTTGATGTGCGCTATACGGCTGGTCTTGCCCGGCTGCATTTGAGCGAGGAGGAGATCGCCAAATTCCAAGCGCAGCTCTCGCAAGTGCTGGAGTATGTCGAGAAGCTCAAAGTGGTGGATGTCTCCAAGGTCGAGGCGACGGCGCACGCCAATCCGGTGTTCAATGTTGTGCGCGAAGACGATCCGCGCGATTGGTTCACCGCCCAAGAAGCGCTGGCCAATGCCCCGCGCCAAGTGAACGGACTCTTCAGCGTCCCCAAAGTGATCGAGTAAAACCCAAGAAAATCGCCGCAAAAATGCACAAATTTCGCAAAGACACTCCCGTGGAAGCCTTTTTCTTATTTGCGCTTTTTGCGCCTCTTTGCGGCTAATCTTTCAAGACGATGTCCCTGACTTCCCTTTCCGTCGCCGAACTCCAGGCACAACTCCGTTCCAAAGCCGTTTCGCCGGTCGAGGCCGTTGAGGCGCTCGAAAGCCGCATCGCCGCAGTGGACGGCTCGATCTGCGGTTATCTTGCCCGCGATTTCCAGCGCGCCCTCGCAGCCGCCAAAGTGGCCGACGTCAACCTGCCGCTGGGCGGCGTGCCCATCGCGATTAAGGATGTGATCAATGTCCGGGGCGAGCAATGCACCTGCGGCTCGAAAATGCTCAAGGGCTACATCGCCCCATACGACGCAACGGTCATCTCGCGCCTCAAAGCCGCCGGAGCCATCCCCTTTGGGCGCGTGAACATGGATGAATTCGCCATGGGTTCCTCCTGCGAAAATTCCGCTTACGCCATCACCCACAACCCGTGGGATCTCTCGCGCATCCCGGGCGGCTCCAGCGGCGGCTCAGCCGCAGTCGTGGCCGCAGATGAAGCGTTCGCCGCACTCGGCTCCGATACCGGCGGCTCCATCCGCCAGCCCGCGGCGCTTTGCGGTTGCGTGGGCCTCAAGCCGAGCTACGGGCGCGTTTCGCGTTTCGGCCTCGTGGCATTCGCCTCTTCGCTCGACCAGATCGGGCCGTTCACCAAGACCGTACGCGACAGTGCCCTGCTCTTGAATGTGATTTCCGGGCGCGACCCGATGGATTCCACTTCTCTTGAAGAACCCGTGCCGGACTACACCGCGCAGCTCGGCCAGGACCTCAAGGGGGTGCGCCTCGGAATGCCGAAGGAATATTTCGTCGGCGGCACCGATCCCCAGGTGGACAAAGCCGTGCGCGACGCCATCAAGCATTACGAATCGCTCGGGGCGGAGATCGTCGAGATTTCCCTCCCGCATACTGAATATGCAGTAGGGGTCTATTACATCATCGCCACGGCGGAAGCCTCGGCCAATTTGGCGCGCTTTGACGGCGTGCGCTACGGCCATCGTACGGCGGAAGCGGCCAACATTTTGGAACATTACGGAAAAACCCGCGAAGAGGGGTTTGGCGCGGAAGTCAAACGGCGCATCATCCTGGGCACCTATGTGCTCAGCAGCGGCTATTATGATGCCTACTATCTGCGGGCGCAAAAAGTGCGCACCCTCATCCGCCAGGATTTCACCTCGGCGTTTGAAAAGGTGGACGCCATCATCTGCCCAACCTCGCCCGAACCGGCCTTCAAAATTGGCGACCGTTCCGACGACCCGATGCGAATGTACCTGGCGGATATTTTTACCATCGCGGTCAATCTCGCAGGGGTTTGCGGCATCAGCCTCCCGTGCGGGTTCGCCCAAGTGGAAGGAAGGCCGCTCCCGGTCGGGCTTCAATTGATCGGCAAGCCGTTCCACGAAAGCGAGCTGCTTAAAATCGCCCACGCCTACGAGCAGAGCACCGAGTGGCACAAAGCCCGCCCGGTGATCAGTTGACCCCTTTGGCGCGAAAGACCCTATTGTTTTCCCATTTTTATGAGTGTCCTCTTATTCAAACGCTTTCTGGCCAGCCCTCTTCGGGTCGCTTACATCTTCCCGAGTTCCCAAAGGCTGGTCCGGAAAGTGGCGGCAAAATGCGATTTTTCCAAACCGCGCATCATTGTGGAACTCGGGCCGGGCGAAGGGTGCCATACCCGGGAAATCGTGCGCCGGATGCACCCCGAATCGCGCTTGCTGCTCATCGAGCTCGACCCCGTGCTGGCCGAGCATTTGCGCCAGCAGTTCGCCCACGATCCCCGCGTGGAGGTCGCTCAAAATAATGCCGCGAATCTCAAGGAGGAGCTGCAAAAGCGGGGCCACGAATTTTGCGATTACGTCATCTCCGGGATTCCGTTTTCCCTGTTCGACATCCCCACCAAACGCAAAATCCTCTCCGCGGTCTATGAGTCGCTTGCGCCCGATCCCTCCTCGGCCTTTGTGATTTACCAGTGCACTCAGGAATTAAAGCGGCACGCCACGATGTTCCCGCGAGTGTACTCCGAATTCTGCTTTCGCAACCTCCCGCCGCTCTTTGTGACCGTCTACCACAAGCAGGAACTCAACGGCCACCAAAACGGGACCGCCTGTTCCTGCGGCAAGACCCACGGCGTCAACGGCCACGGGTAGGCGTCACTCCTCCTCCGGTTGATCCAAAGCGGGCCCGGTGCGATCCGCGTAATTTTCCAGATGGTCCGGCGTCAGAGGCTCGGAAAAACGGTAATCCTCCGTAAACCAGTTGCCGAGATCCACCCGTTTGCAGCGGATGGAGCAAAACGGCCCCATCGGGGCGGCAAAAAAGTCGTTCTCGCGTCCGCAAATGGGACATTTGATGGGAGTAGCCATTGGGGAAAAAGATACCTCCGGCACCGCCGATTCGCAAGAGCGGCGCATTCTCCGCATCCGCGCGACGCTCTTCCCTGTGTCTTTTCACTTCCCCGGCGTTGACGCGGAGCGCGGGACCTGCCTAGGGTAAGACGATGCTCCCGGAAATCGAAAAACTTCTTGTTCTGCAGGATCGCGACCAGCGGATTCGAACCCTCAAAACCGAACTCAAAAACGCTCCCATCGAGCGCAAAGATTTGGAGACGCGCCTTGCCGCCACTGCCGCCGGAGCGGAGAAAGCCAAGGCCGCGCTGCGCGAGCTGGAGGTGGAAAAGAAGCGCCTCGAAGTGGAAGCCCAAGGCAAACGCGACCAGATCAACCGCTTCAAAACCCAGCAGATGCAGACGCGCAAGAACGAGGAGTTCCAGGCGCTGGCCAACGAGATCGCCCATTTCGAAAAGGAGATCGGCAAGATTGAGGACCGGGAATTGGAAGTGATGGAGCAGATCGAAGCGGCGAAACCGGTATTGGCTGAAGCCGAACGAAAGGTCGTGGAGGCCCGGAGTCTCGTGGCATCCCAAATCGCCGATCTCGAAACCAAAATCGCCACACTTACCGAGACGCTCAAAACCATGGAAGCCGAACGCGCCTCGCTGACGGAAGGCATTGATGAAGATCTTTTGGATCAATATAATCGGCTCTTTGTCTCCAAGGGCGGGAATGCCGTGGTCGCGCTGGAGCATGAAGTTTGCACCGGTTGCCACATGAAGCTGACCACGCAAACACTGGTGCGCGTGCGTGGCGGTCAACAAATCACCCACTGCGAACAGTGTGGGCGGATTTTGTATTGGACGGTGTAGGCACCCCTTGCAATTTTTGGGAGGTCCCTCGCTGCGCTCGGGATGACGTGCGTTGAAGAGTCGCGCGGACTCCATGCGCAGCCATTTTCCTCCTCCCCAAAATACCAAAAAGGCGATGCCCGTTCGGACATCGCCTTTTTGCAAACCAACCAACGCGAATTAACGCTTGGAGAATTGGAACCGCTTGCGGGCGCCGGGTTGACCGGACTTTTTACGTTCTTTCATACGCGGATCACGCATGAGATACCCTTCGGCCTTGAGGGCGGGGCGCAGCGTGATATCCACCAGGAGCAGCGCGCGGGCGATGCCCAAACGGGCCGCACCGGCCTGACCCGTGGCGCCGCCGCCACTGGTGTTGATGGCGATGTCGAACGAGTTATTGAGCTTCGTGAGCGTCAACGGAGCAAGAACGGTGTTCTGCAGATTGATCGTCGGAAAATATTCTTCGAAAGGCCGGCCATTGACGACGATTTTGCCGGTGCCGGTAGTGAGACGAACGCGGGCGACGGCCGTTTTGCGGCGTCCGGTGGCGTTATTAAGTTGGGTAGTTGCCATAGTGACTTAAAAAGTTAGATCGAGGTGACCGGGACGGGCTGTTGGGAAGCATGCGGGTGTTCCGAGCCGGCGTAAACCTTCAGCTTAGTGAAAACGTGGCGGCCCAGGCGGTTGTGAGGGAGCATGCCCTTCACAGCGTGCTCCACGAGAAACTCGGGGTGCTTGGCGCGGCGTTGCTTCAAGTTTTCGGTATGGTGGCCGCCCACGAAACCGGAGAAACTCATATAGGTCTTGGCTTCTTCTTTTTTGCCGGTGACGCGCACTTTGTCGGCATTGATCACGATCACGAAATCGCCGGTGTCCACGTGGGATGTATAAATCGCCTTCTCCTTGCCGCGCATCAGAGTGGCTGCCTTTACGGCTACACGGCCCAGGACTTGGTCCTTGGCGTCGATGATCCACCAGTTGCGCTTCACCTCGTTGGCTTTAGCTGAAAATGTCTTCATATTACTACTTACTACTCTGTCAAAAGGGCGAGCAAGGTAGTGGCGGTCGCCACCCCTGTCAATTGTTTCCATTGTGGCGACGCAACTTGGGCTGCGCCACCAACCTCCCAACCACTCAGCTGGGTGATTTTTATCCGCCCTGAACCAACAAGTAGAGCACCAATCGGACCGCCTCTGCAAGAAAGAAATGGGAAAAACTCCATGCGCATTCCGCCATTGGCAATGCGGCCCGGCTGGTGCAAAGTGTGCCTTTTATGTCCTCCGAAACCCTCACGCCCATGATGCAGCAGTACCAGAGCATCCGGCGGAGCCTGCCTACCGACACCATTTTGATGTATCGGCTGGGCGATTTCTTCGAAATGTTCTTTGAGGACGCAAAGGAAGCCTCGGCGCTGTGCAACCTCGCCCTCACCAAGCGGGGTCAGACCCCGATGTGCGGCGTCCCGGCCCAGGCGGCGGACGGTTACATTGCCAAACTCGTTGCCGCCGGAAAACGGGTGGCCATTTGCGACCAGATCGGCGACGCGCAGCCGGGCAAAATCGTTAAACGCGAGATCACGCAAGTGATCAGCCCCGGGACCATCGCGGATTTGAACCTCCTCGACGCCAAGCGCAACAACTACCTCGCGGCCGTTTTTGAACACAAAGGCGTTTTCGGATTTGCGTTTGTGGATACCAGCACCGGCGAGTTCCGTCTTACGGAATTGCCAGACGCCACGGCCTTGGAAGACGAACTCGCCCGCGTTGCCCCCGCCGAAACGTTGATCGCCGACGACCAGCAAGCCGCGCTGCCCGCCATTCCCTACGCGGTCCCGTGCGATGGCTACCTTTTCCTGCCCGACCACGCCGGGTTTACCCTGCGCGACCATTTCAAAGTGCAGTCGCTCGACGGCTTCGGCTGTTCGGGCATGACCGCCGCCACGGGAGCCGCGGGCGCGATTCTCCATTATCTCAAACACCAGATGCGCCGCCAGGCGGGCAACCTCCTCACGCTTTCGGTCTACCGCAACAGTGGTTATTTGACCGTGGATGCCGTCACGCAATCCAACCTGGAACTGGTAACCTCGCGCGGCACGAGCAACATGAGTCTCCTCAATGCGCTCGACCGGACCATGACCCCGATGGGCGGCCGTTTGCTGCGTCACTGGATTCTCCACCCCTTGCGCGAACTGGCCCCACTCGTTGCCCGCCAGCAAACCATCGCGGATTTGCTCGAGGATGCGTTTCTGCTCAGTAAATTGCGCGAGACGCTCAAGAGCATCCGGGACATCGAGCGCACCATGGGGCGGTTGAGCGCAGCGGGTGGCAATGCGCGCGATTTGCTCGCGCTCAAGACCTCGCTGGATCAACTCCCTGAGCTCCGCGCCCATCTTGCCGCGCTGCTGGCATCCAAGCGTTTCGGAGCCTCCGACTGCGCTGCCCGTTCCTTGGCCGAACAAATCCACGCGGAAATTGTGGAGTTCCCCGAATTGACGGCGGAACTGGCGCGCGCGCTCGTGGACGAACCGCCGCTCGCCATTAAGGAAGGCGGCATTTTCCGCGACGGCTTCAACCCGCAGCTCGACGAGCTCCGCGCCGCTTGCCGCGAAGGCAAGGATTGGATTGCCGCGCTGCAACAGCAAGAGATCGAGGCGACCGGCATCAAGTCGCTCAAGGTCCGGTTCACCTCTGTCTTCGGCTATTTTATCGAGATCACCAAAGCCAACCTGGGCAGCGTCCCGGAGCGGTACCACCGCAAACAGACGACAGTGAACGGGGAACGGTTCATCACCCCCGAACTCAAGGAAATGGAGGGGAAAATCCTCGGAGCCGACGAGCGTTCAAAGAGTGTCGAGTACGAGCTGTTCGGCGTCCTGCGCGAACGGGTCTTGGACGACCTCATCCCGCTTCAGCAAACAGCGGCGGCCATTGCCTCGCTCGATGCCATTGCCTCGCTGGCCGAGACCGCCCGGCTCTTTGGCTACTGCCGCCCTGTTCTCAGCGACGGCTTGCGCCTCTCCATCGCCGACGGACGCCACCCGGTGCTCGACCAAAGCCTCGTGGAGGAGAAATTCGTCCCCAACGATGTGGAACTCGACGGCACAGACCACCGGCTCCACATCATCACGGGGCCGAACATGGCCGGTAAATCGACCTACATCCGGCAAGTCGCCCTCATCGTCCTCATGGCGCAGATCGGAAGCTTCGTCCCGGCGAGCCATGCGGAGATCGGGCTGGTGGACCGCATCTTCACGCGCGTGGGAGCCAACGACGACCTTTCGCGCGGGCAATCCACCTTCATGGTCGAGATGAACGAGACGGCCAACATCCTCAACAACGCCACCGAGCGCAGCCTCGTCATCCTGGATGAAATCGGACGCGGCACCTCCACCTTCGATGGCCTTTCGATTGCCTGGAGCGTGGCGGAGTTCCTTCACGATGCCGTGGGAGCACGCACTCTTTTTGCCACGCATTACCACGAGTTGACCGATCTCGAAGTGACCCGGCCCGGCGTGAAAAACTACAACGTCGCCGTGCGCGAATGGAACGACCAGATCATCTTCCTGCGGAAAATCGTCCGGGGCGGCGCAGACAAAAGCTACGGCATCCAGGTCGCGCGGCTGGCGGGATTGCCGGGAGCGGTGTTGGATCGGGCAAAGGAAATCCTGGGCAACCTGGAACTGGCCGAACTCAACGCCGACGGCAAACCGAAAATCGCCGAAACCCCGAGCAAACTCCCCCGGGTCAAAAAGAAGACGTCGCCCCCCGAAGGGGACCGCCCGCAGATGGCGTTGTTTTGAAGAGGAGGAGGAATCCACAGATTGCGCAGATTTTCGCAGATGAAGGAGAAACGAGGTGGGATTAATACATTCGAGCGTATCCCTCGGTTTTATTGCTTGCGGGAGATATAAATCGGCATTCTGAATCAGGAAAATCTGCGAAATCTGCGAAATCTGCGGATAAACTCCTTAAAAAAGTTTCGTTTTCCGCCGGTTGCAGCATAGATTTCTTCTTTACGCCCAAGCGTCCCAACCTTCGCCACCCTAACCCACCCAACGCAGTGAGCAGCTACCAGGTTTTTGCCCGCAAGTACCGTCCGCAGACCTTCGACGATGTCGTGGGGCAGGAGCACATCACCCAGACTCTTAAGAACGCCATCGCGGCCAACCGGCTTGCGCATGCGTATCTTTTCGTGGGACCGCGCGGCACCGGCAAAACCTCCACGGCGCGTATCCTCGCCAAGGC
>JAPLTE010000134.1 GCA_026398235.1 Verrucomicrobiota bacterium | reverse complement strand
GCCCGCGCCGATACCTTGCGTGAATTTAAGGCGAACCGTTACGACCCGGCTTCCGATACGCTCACTTTTTCCCCCAACCAGGGGAACGCATTCAACGGCTTGCAAACCTATTACGGCCAGTTTTTCGGCGAACCGACTTCCCGGTTTGGGCTGCGGCCCAAGGCCATTTCCGACCCGGAAGAAATCAAAAAGCTCACCGCTTTTTTCTGCTGGGGCGCGTGGGTGACCTCAGCGCAAAGACCCGGCGAGGATTACTCTTTCACCAATAACTGGCCGCCGGAGCCGCTGGTGGGCAACGCAGCCACCGGCGACGCGGTGGTGTGGAGCGTCCTTTCCCTCATTGCCTTGCTGGGCGGCACCGGCCTGCTCTTTGCCGCCTTTGGACGTTGGGATTTCCTCGGCTGGCATAGCCGGGAGCGCGAAACGCTTTCGTTCCGAGCGCCGGATTCGGTGGCGCTGACCCCCAGCCAACGCGCCTGCGCCTGGTTCTTTGCCGTCATGGTGCTGCTGTTCTTGATTCAAACCCTGGTGGGCGGCGCCTCCCAACATTACCGGGCCGAACTCTCCAACTTTTTCGGGATCGACCTCGCCCGATGGATTCCTTTCAACCTCGCGCGCACCTGGCATTTGCAGCTCGCAATCTTCTGGGTTGCCACCTCCTTTTTGGCGGCCGGGATTTTCCTCGCCCCCATGATCTCCGGGCACGAACCCAAAGGGCAGCATTGGTTGGCCTACGGGCTGCTTGGGGCGCTTGCCGTCGTCGTCTTTGGAAGCATGGCGGGCGAATACGCCGGCATCCACGGCTTGTTTCGCCGCAATTGGGAATGGTTTGGGGCACAAGGCTTTGAATACCTCGACCTTGGCCGCTTCTGGCAGATCCTGCTCATCCTGGGACTCTTCTTCTGGGTGGCGATTCTCTACCGCGGATTGCGCGGCCACCTCGCTGGCGAGAACAAAGGGAACATGCCGTGGCTTTTCTTTTTCTCCGCGCTGACCATTCCAGCCTTCTACGCGGTCGGCCTCCTCGCGCGCCCCTCGGTCCATTTCACCACCACCGATTTCTGGCGCTTCTGGGTCGTTCATCTCTGGGTGGAGGATTTTCTGGAACTCTTCACCACGATCATGGTCGCCTACCTTTTTGTACTCCTGGGAGTAGTCCGGGAACGCGTGGCCTTGACGGTCATTTATCTCGATATCGTGCTCTATTCAGCAGGGGGCGTCATCGGGACGATGCACCATGTGTATTTCTCAGGCGAACCGTCCATCCACATGGCGCTGGGCGCTTTCTTCTCTGCTGCGGAAGTCATCCCCCTCACCTTCTTGACCGTGGAAGCGTGGCGCTTCCTCCAACTCGGCTCTGTGCAACAAGCCAAATCCGGAGCCCCGTTCCCTCATTTCTGGGCGGTGATGTTCCTCGTGGCCGTTGGGTTCTGGAATTTCCTGGGAGCGGGGATTTTCGGATTTCTCATCAACCTGCCCATTGTTTCCTATTACGAAATCGGCACGGCGCTTACGGCCAATCACGGCCATGCGGCCATGATGGGCGTCTACGGCATGCTCTCCGTCGGCTTGGCGCTCTTTTGCCTGCGCTATATGATTCCCCAGGCGCGCTGGTCCGATCGCGCCGCCAAGATCAGCTTCTGGTCCCTCAACCTCGGCCTCTTCTGGATGGTTTTTGTCACCCTCTTCCCACTGGGAATCCTCCAGCTCTTTACTTCCGTCAACGCAGGTTACTTCGAAGCGCGCAGCCTGAAAAACATCACCAGCGGGACCCACATGCTGATCGAATGGCTACGGTTGCCGGGCGACGTCGTGTTCATCGTGGGCGGGGTGCTGCCGCTCCTTTATTTGTGCTGGCTGGGGGTGCGCTTCCTCAGGCCGCTCGCAAAGGGGGCGGCGCTCCAGTCTGCCCTGTTCACGGAGACCCCGGAAAAACTCGAATAATTTGCAGACCCGCACCGTTACGAACGGGCACCGCGCTGTTTCGACAGCGAGACGATTTTCAAAAATTCGCGCGTTCTGGTTTTCTGGGCTATGATCCCGCCCACATGACTTGCACCGAAAAACGTCTGCACCGCGAGCGGCGCACCATCCAACTCATGATCGGGATTTATTGCCGGGGCCGCCATCGGCAGGAAAAAGCACTCTGCGGCGAATGTCAGCAGCTTTTCGATTACGCAATGGTGCGCGTGGACAAGTGCCCGTTCCAGAACAACAAGCCGACCTGTGCAAAATGCCCGGTCCATTGTTATAAACCGACGATGCGGGCACAAGTGCGCGAGGCGATGCGCTATGCCGGGCCGCGCATGATGTGGCGCCACCCGTTGCTCGCGCTGTTGCATGCCTGGGATGGCTGGAAAAGCTCTAAGAAGTTTGTCTAAAATTGGGAGCGGGGTGCGTTGCAGCAGGTTTTGGGGTTGGCCAAGGCGGTGAGGAGGGAGCATATCTTCAGATACGCAAGGCACAAAATGCAGATTCGGCGCCTTGATCAAAAGACAAAACGGGCGGGGCCTCCATCGGAAGCTCCGCCCGCTTATAATTTAGAAGTGCTTAGTACCGGCCGCGTGAGCCGCCACCGGAGGAACGTCCGCCGCCGCCCCCACCCCCATACGAGCGTCCACCCCCGCCGCCGCCCTGAGGACGGTCTTCGCGAGGACGAGCTTCATTGACGGTAAGATTGCGGCCTTGAAAGTCTTTGCCCTCAAGAGCTGCGATTGCGGCCTGGCCTTCAGCGGCGCTGCCCATGGTCACAAACCCGAATCCG
>JAPLTE010000079.1 GCA_026398235.1 Verrucomicrobiota bacterium | reverse complement strand
CTCCCCCCGCCCATGCTTGTGGCGAGGCGGCGGTTTAGGTGCAACGCGGGCAAGCAGGGACAAAAATCGCATCCGCCTGTTGACTCGCTGGGAAAATGCGCCAAAACTATCGGCAAGTTTTTCCGCCTTCTGGGGCGGGTTTTCATCGCATGAAGCCATTTTTCTTTTTTCTCACGACATTACTCGTTGGCTCCGCTGCCCTTGCGCAGACGCCACCCGTTTCGCCCTCGACTGCTCCCATTGGGCAGGACTGGCAGGTTGCCAAAGCGGAACCGGTCGGCGAGCGGGAACTCGCCGTTAAGCTGCAAATTTTTCTGGATCAAAAGAATTTTGGACCCGGCAAGATCGACGGGCGAGCCAAGGAATTTACGCTCAAAGCGCTCGCGCGGTATGAAAAGGCGCATGGGCTGCCAGGGACTGGGCTCTTGGAGGAAGCCGCGAAGCTGCCGCTGGAGAGTATCGACCCCATTTACACCACCTATACGGTGGTGGAGGAGGATCTGAGCCGAATCGGCGATGTGCCCGGAAAGCCTGAGCAACAGGCAAAGCTCAAGAAAATGCCGTATCCGTCGCTGCTCGTGTTTTTGGCGGAGCGGTTCCACAGCGATCCCGAATTTCTCGTCAAAATCAATAAAGGACGGGACATGGAGGCTTTGAAGGTGGGCGATACGGTGTTTGTGCCGAATGTCGTTCCTTTCAAAATCGAAAACGTGAAGGAAGTCGCCAAACTCCCGGTGGTTCCGGAATTCAAGGCGCGCCGCATTCATATTGATACCAAACAAAAGATGCTCGATCTAACGGAGGGCGAAAAATTGCTCGCCTCGTACCCGATCACGCCAGGCTCGCAGGCGCTTCCGGCTCCGGCTGGGACTTGGAAGATTCTCGGGATCGCGACGCTTCCGTGGTTTCGGCATGACGAAGGGGTTCTCAATCACGGCGTGCGGACCAACAATTTTTATAACATCCCGGCAGGGCCGACGAACCCCGTGGGCGTTCTCTGGTGCGGCCTGAACCGGCCGGGGATCGGCGTGCATGGCACAAACCAGCCGTTTACGATTGGGAGGGCGGGCAGCCATGGCTGTATCCGGCTGGCGAATTGGGATGCGATTCGGCTCTCGGCGATGATTACCGAAGGGATGACCGTGGTGATTGACGACGGGATTCCGGTGCCCAAACCGGGCGAAACCCCGGCGGAACAGGCGACGCAAAAGCCGCCTTTGCAGGTGGGGACGAAAGTTTCTTCAAACCCGGCGTTGACACTTTCCGCTCAGACAGCTACTAAGAACGCCCCGCAAAATCCAGGCCGGGAGACGAAATATGCCAACCACTGAAGTTATTCTCACAGAAAAAATCGCGTCGCTGGGCGCCGAAGCAGACGTTGTTAAAGTCAAACGCGGTTACGCCCGCAACTTTCTCGTTCCTTCCGGCAAAGCCTTGGAAGTGACACCCGCGACTCTCCGTCGCATCAACCAACTGAAAGCCAAGCGCGCCGAGCGTGAAGCGGCCGAGTTGAACGAATCCGAGGATCTTGCGCGCCGCATCGGCAAACTCAAGATCACGATTGCGCTCGAAACCGGCGAGACCGGCAAGGCGTTCGGATCGATCACGGCCAAAGATATCGCCGACCGGCTCCAGAGCGAGCTGGGGATTGAGATCGATCGCCATCGCATCGAGTTGGAGCGCCCGATCAAAGAGACCGGTGCCCATGAGGTGGTCATCAAGCTGCATCAGGACGTTTCCGCCAAACTGACTCTCACCGTCAAATCGGCGGGCGAAGAGAAAGCGGCTGAAGCTCCTGCCGAAGAAGAAACTCCCGCCGGGGGGTTCAAGGCAAAAGCAAAAGCCAAACACTCGAAGTAAGCGATGCCCGACGAGGCTGCCACCACGACGTCAGCCAAGCCGAAAAAGGCCGCAAAAGAGCGCACGGACCTCCGGGATAAGGGGACTTATTCACCGGATGTTCACAGGATGTTTCCACAGAGCCAGGATGCCGAACTCGGCCTCCTGGGCTCCATCCTGCTTTGCCCCAAGGAGGTCATGGGGGAGTGCGTCGAGCAAAAGATCACGCCGGAGCATTTTCATGCCCCGGCTCATGGGATCATTTATGGAATCCTGAGGGAACTGTACGACGGCAATAAGCCGATCGACTTCATCCTGCTGACCCAGTTGCTGCGCGACCGGCAGTTGCTGGACAAAGTCGGCGGACCGGCGTTTGTTACGAGCCTGTTCACGTTTGTGCCGACGGCAGCCAACGCGAACTACTACCTTGAGATCCTCAAGGAAAAGCACACGCTGCGGCAGATCATTGTTACCTGCAATGAATTCAGCGCGCGCTCTTATGAGGACCAAGAGAACGTGGAGGGCTTTCTCGATGAGGTCGAGACCAAGCTTTTCCAGATCACCGAAGGGCGGCTGGGTGAAAAGAATTTTCAGATCAAGGATGCGGTCGTCTCCGCATTGCATTCCATCGAGGCGCTCTATGAGCGCAAGGGGGAGATCACCGGCGTGCCGACGGGATTCGCCGATTTCGACAAAATGACCGACGGCTTGCACGCGTCGGAGATGATTGTCATCGCGGCGCGGCCCAGTATGGGCAAGACGGCGTTTGCCATGAACATTGCCGAACATGTCGCGCTTCAATGCAAACGCGCGGTGGCCATTTTCTCGCTGGAAATGAGCAGCCAGCAGTTGGTGCAACGGTTGCTGTGTTCGAACGCCAAGGTCAATTTAAGCAAGGTGCGCGATGGGTTCATGGCGGGGCGCGATTTTGACAACCTCACTTTTTCCGCCGCGAAAATTGCCGAGAGCAAAATGCTCATCGACGATACGGCGGGCCTGAGCATCCTTGAATTGCGCGCCAAGGCCCGCCGCATGAAGGCGCAGCATGATATTGCGCTGATCGTCATCGATTACTTGCAGCTTCTGCGCTCGACCACCCGGCGGGCGCAGGACAACCGGCAGTTGGAAATTGCGGAAATCTCCAATGGCGTGAAGGCGCTCGCGAAGGAGTTGGAGATTCCCATTATTGTGCTTGCACAGTTGAACCGAAATCCGGAAAGCCGCACGGGGGATAGCAAGGGACGTCCGAGGCTGAGCGATTTGCGCGAATCCGGGTCGATCGAGCAGGACGCCGATCTTGTGGGCCTGCTCATGCGGGAGGAATATTACGCCGACACGGAGGAGGAGAAGCAGGAAGCGGAAGGCAAAGCGACGCTCATCATCGCCAAGCAGCGTAACGGCCCCGTGGGGGATGTCCCGCTGACGTTTATTAAAGAGTTCACCCGGTTTGAAGACCGCGCCAAAGGACCGGCGGGCGACGAATAGAAAGTTCACCACGAAGGGCACAGAGGACACGAAGAAAGGAACGGGTTATTTCTTTGTCATTCCTTCGTGATCTCTGTGGTAAAACCGTGACTTGCACGCGGCGGGATTGCGCGATTCGAATCCTGCATGTAATTTTCGCCTGTGTCTGAGCCGCTTCAACTTTATGTGAAAACCTGGTGCCCGTGGTGCATTCGCGCCAAGGCATTTTTGGATGCCGAGGGGTACCAATACCAAGAAATTGATGTGGAGGCCGATCGCGCGGATTACGAAAAGATGATCCGGCTCTCCGGCCAGCGCCTCACTCCCACGCTTGTGGTCGGCGACAAGGTGCTTCCGGATTTCGGCCCGGAGGAGTTGAGGGATTTCCTGGCCCGGCACTGCATCGTGCCGTAGTGCCGGATTTTTCTCACGCAAAGCCGCAAAGAACGCTTGCAAAAGAAACCTCCCTGCTGGGTTTGTTTCTTCAAAATAAACGGACTGCCTTTGACGCTTTTTCAGCGCCGAAGGCGCGGCCCCCATACCAGCCTTGGGCAACGCCCAAGGGCTTCGTGCAGACAACGCCCAGGGCTGAAAGCCCGCACCATCACAAGGAAGTGTGCTATGGTGCGGGCCTTCAGCCCTGCCTCAATCCTCTCCTATAACCCAGCCCTTCGGGCTGGGCTGGTATGGGGTGCGCCGTTGGCGCTCAAGAGTGTGCTTTTCCCGCGATGTGAACGGTATAACCCAGCCCTTCGGGCTGGGCTGGTATGGGGTGCGCCGTTGGCGCTCAAGAGTGTGCTTTTCCCGCGATGTGAACGGTATAACCCAGCCCTTCGGGCTGGGCTGGTATGGGCGCGCCGTTGGCGCTCAAGAGTGTGCTTTTCCCGCGATGTGAACGGCCAACGCTCTATTCCTCCCGCAGGGTTGTTTCGTCCCGGACGGGGCGCTTGCATCTCTCAACGCCTTCCCAGCGTGCTGGGTTATTATCCGTATGGGGATCAAACCCCGCGCTGCTGCGGGTCCCAGATGAATTTGTGCATCTGAAGTTGAAAACGGACTTCGAGCTTGTCCGCGAGAATCCAGTTCACGATCTCCACAGGTTGGATGCGCCCAAAAACCGGGGAAAAAAGCACTGCCTTTACGCGCTGGGAAAGGCCGAATTTGCACACCTGTTCGCGCGCCCATTCGTAGTCCTCCCGCGAGCCGATCACAAATTTCACCTCATCGCACTGGGTCAAATGGTCGATGTTGGACCATAGGTTGCGCCCGCATTCCCCACTGTCGGGTGTTTTGAGGTCCATGATGCGATGCACGCGGGAGTCCACTTTGGAAATATCATGGGCTCCGCTGGTCTCCAGCAGAACGGTGCGGCCTGCGTCGCAAAGGGCGGTCATGAGCGGCAGGGCAGAGCGTTGGAGCAGCGGTTCGCCGCCGGTGAGTTCGATCAATGGGCAATCGAAGGCCAGAGTTTCTTCGAGCACTTTGGAGAGCGGGAGGCGGCGTCCTTCATGGAAGGCATAAGCGGTGTCGCAATAGGTGCAGCGTAAATCGCACGCGGTGAGCCGCACAAAGACGCAGGGCAATCCCGCCCAGGTGCTCTCGCCCTGGATCGAGAGGAAAATTTCGTTCACGGTAAGCTGCGGTTCGGACGTGGCTTGCGGCATGGGCTTTATCCGCAGATTACGCAGATTGCGCAGATTAACAAGAGGCACCTCATCCTCTTTGCGTCCTTTGCGCTCTTTGCGCGAAAATTTTACACTCCGCCAAAGAGCCGTCGAAAATTTTCGGCGACTTGCGAGGAGAGCGTTTCCAGAGTCCATCCGCGCAGTTCGGCAAGGCCTTCGTAGATGGCGAGGAGATTGGCGGGGTGGTTGAGGATGCCCCCTTCTGGAGTTTCGGGAAGGTGATAGCGGATGCGCTCGGGTGGCAGATGCATGTCCGGGGCATCGGTTTCCACCAGGAGGCGTTCGGCAGGAATGTGACGGAAAATCTCGCGTTGGGCGGTTTTGCGTTCTCGGAGGAGATGGCCGGAGAAGGAGAAGTAAGCGCCGCGACGCACAAACCCATCCACCATTTCCGCAGGGCCGCCGTAGGAATGGAGCAGGAAGCCGCATTCAGGGACGGGGTGGGTGCGGAGATGGTCCCAGAGGGCGCCCCATGCCTTGAGGCAGTGGATGCTGGTGGGGAGGTTGTGTTGGGTGGCAAGGTTCATTTGCCAGGCAAAAACCTCGGCCTGGTCTTCCCTGTCAAAGCCTTCTATCCAGCGGTCGAGGCCGATCTCGCCCATGGCTGCACGACGACTTGTGATCAGCCCGGTAAGGTGTTCGCGCCAGTGGGGGCTGCGTTCTTTGAGGAACCATGGATGCAGGCCGTAGCTGGGCAGCACCCACGGATGCGCCTCGGCCAGAGCCGCGACGCGTTCCCAATCGGATTCGCGTGTGCCATTGACGACTGCTCCCGAGAGGCCCATTTGCTGCAACTCCGGCATGATACTGGGGAGGTGAGGGGCGAGCGCCTCGTCCTGCAAATGGTTGTGTGCGTCGAAGAGCGTCACGTGAGGTGCTGCCGGGCGAAGGCGACAATCCGCGCGCGGATGTGCGCAAGGCCGTTGAGACGGGTGGGGGTGAGGTGGGCGGCGATGCCCAGGGTTTCAAACAGTTCGGGCTCCACCGCAAGGATTTCTTCGGGCGTGGCGTCGTCGTAGAGTTCGCAAAGCGTGGCGGCGAGGCCTTTGACTAGGGCGGATTCCGCGTGCATTTGGAAATGGCATTTCCCGTTTTCGAAGGAACCCGCCAGCCAGACGCGGGAGACACAGCCGGGAACGAGGAGCGCGTCGGTGCGCGCTTCGGGTGGGAGCGGGGCGAGTTGGGACTGGCGCGAGGTGAGGGCCGCCAGGCGCTCGTGCGGATCAGGGATGATTTGGTAGCGGGCAATCAGGGCGCTCTGGCGATGGCGTGGGGTCATTTTGCAAACTGCTTGTAGAACATTACGGCGGAAATGGTGAGGCCGATGACGTTGATGATGCGCCGGACCTGCCGCTGGGCAATCCTCTGCGCAAGATGCGCGCCGAGATAATAGCCGCCCAACGCTCCCGCAGTCATGATGAGCGCTTTGGGCCAATGGATGAGACCGGCTCCGATGAACCAGGCCGAGGCGACGAGGTTGATAAGGGAGGCGAGCACGGTTTTGAGGCTGTTCATCTCGTGGATGTTGCTTAGGCCGATGAACCCGAGCGAGGCGAGCATGAGGATGCCGATGCCCGCGCCGAAATAGCCGCCGTAGATGGCTACGCCGACCTGGACCAGGATGGCGATCCAAATGGCATGGGGACGGTGATGAGGCACCGCAGCGTTTTCGTTGTTGAAGCCGGAGAGTTTGCGGAAGGAGCCCTGGGCCAGGAAAATCAGGGTGGCGAAGAGGATGAGGAAAGGCACCATTTTCGCGAAGAGTGCGTCGTTGGTTTGGGTGAGGAGGATGCTTCCCGCGAGCCCGCCGATGACGCTCACCGGGACGAAACGCCAGAGCCAGAGGCGCGCTGCGGCGAGGTGTTTGCGATAGCCGAAGAGGCTCCCGGCCATGCCGAGCACGAGAGCCAGGGTGCTGGTGGCGTTGGCTATTTTCTCCGGGGTTTTGAAGAACAGGAGGACGGGAAAGGTGATGAGGGTGCCGCCGCCTGCGATGGCGTTGACCATACCTGCTGCCGCTGCTGCGGCGGCGAGAGAAAGAATTTCAAAAACAGTCACGTTGATTTTTTAGCAGGGTTTGTGGAGTTGGTCGAGAAGAGGAGCCGGATCAAAGATAGAGGTTGAACCGTCAAACATCGAGCCGTATAAACAGCAGAAATCGCCGGAAAGCAGGGCGGAATTTCGGCGATTCATGCGGCACTCAACTCGTTGTGAAAATTCTACACATTATTCATTCCGTCAATCCGGTTGTCGGCGGTCCCATTGAAGGCATCAAGCAACTTGCGCGTGCTAAAGCGCTTCTGGGCTGGGAGATCGAGGTGGCCTGTTTGGATTCCCCGGATTCGCCCTGGCTCAAGGATTTTGAATTGAAAGTTCACGCGCTCGGGCCTGCTTACCTAAGCTACGGTTATTCGCCCCGATTTGTGCCGTGGCTCAAGGCTCATTGCCGGGAATACCGCTTTGTGGTGGTCAACGGGATTTGGCAATATGGCAGTTTTGCTGCGTGGCGTGTACTGCGGAAGGCTGCCGTTCCCTATTTTGTGTTTACGCACGGGATGCTGGATCCGTGGTTCAAGAAAAACTACCCCCTGAAACATCTCAAAAAATGGCTCTATTGGCCGTGGGCGGAATACCGTGTATTGCGGGATGCCACCGCCGTGTTGTTCACATGCATGGAGGAGAAGATTCTGGCGCGGCGCTCTTTTTGGCTTTACCGCTGCAATGAAGCGGTCGTTAGTTACGGCACGTCCGGATGGAAGGGCGACGCCGATGCACAGAGACACTGTTTTCTGGAGAAATTCCCCGCGCTAAATGGAAAAAGGCTTTTTCTTTTTCTGGGCAGAATTCACGAGAAAAAAGGGGGGGATCTATTGTTCGAGGCGTTCCACCGGACCATTGTGGAGCATCCCGATCTGGAGTTGCACCTCGTAATGGCGGGACCGGATGATAACGCTTTCGCCCGGAATCTTAAAAAGACAGCGCACGATTTGAAAATCGAAGACCGCATCACCTGGACAGGGATGCTGGAGGGAGATGAAAAATGGGGGGCTTTTCAGGCTGCCGAAGTCTTTGTCCTGCCTTCCCATCAGGAGAATTTCGGGATTTCTGTCGCGGAAGCACTCTCCGCTTCGGTGCCGGTCCTCATCTCCAATAAAGTGAATATTTGGCGGGAGATTGAGCAGGAAGAGGCTGGGTTTGTTAAGAACGATGATGCGGAAGGCACATACCATCTCTTGAAACAGTGGCTCGCTTTGAACTCCGGTGAGCGGAACGAGAAACGGAAAAATGCCCGGGCTTGCTTCCTGCAATATTTTGAAATCTCATCTGCGGCGAAAAGCCTGATCAAGGTGTATAGCGATTCCCTGTTTGACAAGGGGCATCATATTGATTGGGAGGCATGAGTGATTTGGTGAGCATTGTGATCCCGGCTTACCAAGCGGGGCGGTTTATTCGCCGCGCTTTGGAAAGCGTGCTCGCGCAAACGCACCGGGACTGGGAAGTCATCGTTGTGGAAGACGGAACGCACGATGAAACAGAGGCGGTGGTGAGCCAGTTCGCGGCAACGGTTTCGCAATCCGTCCGGTATGAAAACAACGGCACGAACCGCGGTGTCTCGGTGACGCGCAATTGCGGGATGGCTCTTGCGAGGGGTTCTGTTGTTGCTTTTCTCGATGCGGATGACCGGTGGTCTCCTGAACATCTTGCGACCGGGTTGGAAACGTTGGAGCACGGCGCAGACCTCTGCTTTTCCGGGTTTTATCTTTTCGATGAATCCACCCAGACGGCGGTGCCGTCGCCGGTTCCAAACGAGGCGCTTTTTGCAAATCCGTTGTCGCATCTTTTTGAAAGCAATTTTATCCAGACTTCGAGCCTGGTGATGGTGCGCCGCGAATGGGTGGAGCGAACCGGGGGGTTTGATGCGGATTTGAGGGTGGGCGAGGATTGCGACTTCTGGATGCGCGCTCTGGCTCTCGGGGCGCGGCTTGCCTGCACGGGGAAACTGACCTGCTATTACACAAAGCATGGCGGGAGCGCGATGGCCAAAACTTTGGTGGTGGCGGAGCACGCTGTGAAGTTTTACCGCAAGCACCTGCAAAGCGCGTTTCTTCCCGCAGCCGTCCGTAAGAATTTTTACGCGAAGAGCCTCTCTATTTATGGGCGCCTTATTGGGCGACAAAACCCTGTGCTTGCGCGAACGCTCTTTCTGGAAGCATGGAAAATGCGCCCCGGGGATCTGCGTCCTCTCGCCTATGCGTTGAGGTTGTCTGTTATTGCGCTGTTCAGGACCTAAAACGCAGCGCGCTTTGGCGTTGACCCCCGCGGCTCGTTCTTTTAATTTCTGAGAAATCCATCCTCCCTTATTCAGGGGTTCATCTCGTCCCTTCCCCAACTCCCATGAGCAAGCGTTTTGCGATCTGTACGCTTTTTGAAGGCGGCTACCATCTTGGGGTCGCTCCGCTGGCCAATTCGCTTTACGCCAGCGGCTTTCGCGGGGTGATCTGGGCGGGTTATCGCGGACCGCTCCCCGCCTGGGCGAAGCCCGTCAAGGAGTCGGAGGGATGCGCGGAATTTCAGGTCGGGGAGGGATGCGTGATCCGGTTTGTCGCGCTTGAGACCCAGGCGCATTTCACGAATTACAAACCCGATTTCATGCTCCGTATTTTCGAGGCGTACGCGCCCGATTGCGACGGGTTGTTTTATTTGGACCCGGACATCGTTGTGTGTGAGAGGTGGAGCACTTTTGAGGAATGGATCGCCTGTGGCGTGGCGGTGTGTGAGGATGTGAATTCTCCCTTTGCCGCGGGGCATCCCCGGCGGGTGGGTTGGCGCCGATTTTACAAGGGGCACGGAATTCAACTCCGCCCCAAGGAAGCGTTTTATGCAAATGGCGGATTTGTGGGAGTCCGGCGCGAGGATATCGCGTTTCTGGAGCTTTGGAAGCGGATGCAGGATTGCCTCTGGAAGGCGATTGGAGGCGCTGAATACACTGGGCTGGGGGGGGCGAAATCTGTGACGCTCAGAGGCGATTTCCCAACCTGTTTCGACAAGACCGACCAGGATGTGCTCAATGCTGCGATTGAAGCGGCGGAGGAGATTCCCGTCAGTTTCGAGAACCAGCAGGCGATGGGGTTCAAGCCAGGCAAGGCGCTGCTTCCTCATGCCCTCGGGCAGGATAAACCGTGGAAGAAAAACTACCTGCGCGATGCGCTTCGGGGCATACGGCTTCGCATGGTGGACAAGGCGTATTGGCGTTATGCGGAAGGTCCTATTTGCCTTTTTACCCCGAAGCAAATGCGGGCGAAGCGCTTGGCGTTGAAGATCGCGGCGCTACTCGGGCGTTTTATTCAACGCGGCTAACTTCTCCTCATGCGCATTGCATTTTTATGCGGCAACTTGGAACCCGGTCGCGACGGGGTGGGCGATTACACGCGGTTATTGGCCGCAGAATGCATCCGCCAGGGGCACGAGTGTCGGATTTTGGCACTCAATGACTGCGGGGAGGGCGGCGAGGAGGTGCAGGAATGCGGCGGGGTGCAAATCCAGTGCCTTCGCTGTCCGGGTTCGACCTCGTGGAAAGAGCGCTTTGTGAAGGCGCGCGATTTTTTGAATGGATATGATGCGGACTGGCTCAGTTTGCAGTTCGTTCCTTATGGATTTCATCCCAAAGGAATTCCCTGGTGCCTGACCCACGATCTCTCGGCTTTGATTGGTGAACGGCCGCTTCAGATCATGTTTCACGAGCTATGGATCGGTTTCGGCGCGGCGGCTCCGTTGAAGCAGCGGCTCGTCGGGGCACTGCAGCGGCAGTGTATTTTACGGATGATCCGCAAACTGAAACCGCGCGCGGTGCACACCTCAAATGCGACTTATGCCGGGTTGTTAAAAAACGGGGGAGTCGCGGCAATGGAATTGCCTCTGTTTGGCAACATTCCGGTGCATGACCTCGGCTCCGAGGCGGTTCTTCCCGCGCAGCTTTCTGCCGCTGGGATTCCTGCGGATCCGGCGGACAGGAGGGATTGGTGGCTGGCGCTCTTCTTTGGGACATTACATCACGAATGGAATCCGCGGCCGTTTACCGATCTGCTGTTGCGGGCCGCAGAACGGGCAGGCAAGCGCATCTGTATGGTGTCTGTAGGCCGACTCGGAGCTTTTGGAGAAGCGTTGTGGGAAAAAATGCGACTGGAGAACGGCCGGGAAATACTTTTTGTCAAATGCGGCGAACAAAGCTGCGAGGCTATTTCCACGCTGCTTCAAATCGCGGATTTCGGGGTTGCTGTCACGCCTTGGGAGTTGATGGGGAAGAGCGGTTCCGCGGCGGCGATGCTGGATCATGGATTGCCCATCCTCTTCACGCGGGATGAGCCGGGTGTGGGCGCTTTGGCTGAGGGAAGGTTGTTGACCGACCCGCTATTCCATCGCTGTGACGATACACTGGAAATGAAGCTGATCGGCGGCTTGCAAAGGCGCGCGCCCAGCCCGCGGGTGCGCGAAATCTGCGCTAGATTTATCGCCGCTCTGCCGATAAAGTCGCCGCCAGCGCCCACCCCTTTATGACCGACCCTGTTATTGTCTCCACCTTGATCGGGCATCGCGACGTGGGCACCGGTTTAACATGCCTTCCCACTCTGGCGAAGCATTCTTGCGAACCCGTGCGGTTTCAACTCCACGATGACGGGTCGCTTACCGAAAACGACCGGGAGCAATTGCTCAATCAATTGCCGGTGCATGCGTTTATTTCGCGAAGGCAGGCGGACGCCATTGTGAATGAGCGGCTCAGCCATTACCCGCGGTGCGCGCGTTACAGGCGGCATTACGCGTATGGGTTCAAACTCTTTGACACGCTGATGCTCGCTCCTGGAGAAGACCTGGCTTTTTGCGACACCGATATCTTTTTTCTGCGTCCTTTCGCGGGTCTTTTTTCCTGGCCGGACCAGGAAACAGGGGCTCTGATGATGCAAGATTACCAGAATGCCTATGCCTTCCGACCCTGGCATTTGGCCATGCAGCGCCAGCTTGAGATGCCGGCGAGAATCAACTCCGGGCTTTTCTTTTTCCGGCGGCGCCATTTCGATCTCGATTTCATTGAATGGCTGATGAAGCGCAACGAGGCGTTCTTTGAGTCGCGTGCGCAATGGGTTGAGCAGACGAGCTGGAGCGCCCTTGGCTGGCGGTGCGGCGGGCGCGTTTGGAGCGAGAAACAAATCCGGGTGATGCGGGACGAGGCCTCTTTTGCCGAGGAGTTGGTTGCGGCGCATTTTGTGACTCCGGTTCGCGGGCTGCTCCCGATGGCTGCCGCACGCAGCCGGGAAGGTTGCGAGCCGGTGCAAATCCCCACAGAACCGATGCAGCGCCTGCATCCGCTCGGTTTGTTGCAGGAACAAGCCAGTCAATTCTGGCGCCGCAAAATAGGCCGCCCCGCGTGAAAATCCTCCTCTCATCTTACGCTTTTTACCCGAATATTGGGGGGATTGAGTCGGTCTCCGAACTATTGGCCAATGAGTTCGTGCGATTGGGGCACGAGGTGCGCGTGATCACGCAAACTCCCGGCGCGGATCGGGAAGAGTGGAAGTTTGAGGTGCTCCGCAAGCCCAGTGCGCGCGGGTTGCTGCGGGCGGTTCAATGGTGCGATCTCTTTTTTCAGAACAACATCAGTTTGCAATCGCTCTGGCCGTTGCTCCTGGTGCGGAGGCCATGGGTTGTCACGCATCAAACCTGGATTTCGCGGCTCGACCGCAGCTTCGGATGGCAGGATTATTTGAAACGCTTTTTTTTGCGTGCAGCGACGAATGTGTCGATCAGCCGGGCAATTGCGAAGAGCCTTCCTGTCGGTTCGGAGATCATTCCCAATCCCTACCGGGACGATCTTTTTTACCCCATGCCGGAAGTTGCACGGGAGAAAGATTTGGTTTTTCTTGGCCGACTGGTGTCCGACAAAGGGACGGACTTGCTGGTGGAAGCCGTGCATCTCTTAAAAGAGAGCGGTTTGACGGTGTCCCTGACGGTGATCGGCTCCGGGCCCGAGGAAATGGGATTGAAGGCGCAGGCGAAAATGCTCGGTGTAGCTTCGCAAATGGATTTTGTGGGACCCAAAAGCGGCGTCGAGTTGGCGCAGCTTCTGAACGGACATCGCGTTCTGGCTGTTCCGTCGCGTTGGGCCGAGCCGTTTGGCATTGTCGCCCTGGAAGGGATCGCGTGCGGGTGTGTGGTTGTGGGTTCGCAGGAGGGAGGACTGCCCGACGCGATCGGGCCATGTGGCCTCACTTTTTCCAATGGAAGCGCGCCGGAATTGGCGGCTGCGATCCGGGAGAGCCTCACGGACGCAGGGCGGTTGGAGCAGTTGAGGGTGTGCGCACAAGAACACTTGGCGCACCATACGGCGAGGGCGGTGGCCGCCGCTTATCTCGAGATTTTTCAACGCGTTCTGCCATGATCCTTTTCTCCCATCCCACCGGTAACGCGAATGTAAGACACGCCGCCCAGGCGCTGGAGGAAGCGGGGCTCCTCGCGGAATTCTGGACGTGCGTGAGTTGGAATCCCCAGTCGCCCATCAACCGCTTTCTTCCCAAAAACCTGCGCAACCAACTCTGCCGTCGTGCGCTGCCGGATTCGCTGCGCGGCAAGGTGAAACACGTCCCGTGGCGTGAGGCGGGCCGGATGTTGGCAAGCGCATGGGGGCTACCCAGTTTAAGCCGACACGAAGGGAAACTCTTCAGTATTGATGCCGTTTATCGCAGCCTGGACCGGAATGTGGCGCGGCGGGTGGCACGGGGGAAGGGGATCGCCGCTGTCTATTGTTACGAAGACGGGGCTTCGCAGGCCTTTGCTGCTGCCAAAGCGCGGGGGATGAAATGCCTTTACGATCTGCCTATTGGATATTGGCGGGCGGCGCATCCGATCTACGAGGAAGAAATGGAGCGCGAACCGCAGTGGGCGGCGACATTGACCGGCACCTTGGACAGCGCGGAAAAACTTGCGCGCAAGGATGAGGAGTTGAGCCTGGCTGACGCAGTGTTTGTCGCCAGCAGCTTTACCAAGAAAACCATCGAGCGGGCACCTTGCGCCAAGAATAAGCCCGTGCATGTCATCCCGTATGGCTCGCCCTTTACTCCTCCGCCCGCAATGGCCCGAACCGGAGGCAAGCTGAAGGTCCTTTTTGTCGGGGGACTTGGACAACGCAAGGGACTTTCTTATCTTTTAAAAGCGGTCGATCTATTGGGAAGCCAGGTCGAGTTGACGCTGGTTGGTAACAAGACAACAAACGACTGCGCCCCGCTCAACGAAGCCTTGCGGCGCCATCGCTGGATTCCAACGCTGCCCCACAGCGAGGTGTTGCGCGAAATGAGCCGAAACGATGTGTTTGTTTTCCCGTCGCTATTTGAGGGGTTCGGGTTGGTGATTCTGGAAGCGATGTCGCAGGGTTTGCCGGTGATCACCACGGAAAACACCGCCGGACCCGATCTCATCCAGGAGGGGGAAAGCGGGTTCATTGTGCCCATTCGCTCGGCGCAAGCCATTGCTGAAAAGCTGGATTTACTCCTGCGCGATTCCCGGTTACTCTCCGCGATGAAAACCGCTGCACGTGAAACGGCACTCAGGCATACCTGGGGGCAATACCGCGCGCGGCTGGGGGAAGCGGTCCTCGCCGAGATGCAAAGGGGCGCAGAGCAGCAATGAATTTAGCCAATACAGAGCGGAGAACACTGGGAGCCGATGATCCTTACAGGACGATCAAACGGCTGATCTGGGTTTACTTTTTTTTGCTGATTTACGAGGGAGCTTTGCGGAAATGGATTCTGCCGGGTCTGGCGAACCCTCTGCTCATCGTCCGAGATCCGGTGGTGATTCTCATTTATATTCTGGCGCTCAACAAAGGGGTGTTCCCGGAAAGCAGTTTTGTCGGCTGGACGATTGGCCTGGGCATCGTCTCATTCCTGCTCTCCCTGGTCACCGGAGTGGGTAATTTCGTGGTGAGTGTGTATGGTTTGCGGACCGACTTTCTCCACATCCCGCTGATCTTTTTGATGCAAAAGGTGTTGAACTCCGAGGATGTAAAGCAGCTTTGTAAATGGCTCTTGATTACTGCGGTGCCGATGGCGTTTTTGGTGATGGTGCAGTTCAAATCCGACCCGAACGCCTGGGTGAATACGGGCGTGGGTGGCGGCGAAGGCGGACAATTGGATGTCGGCTTCGGTAAGATTCGCCCGCCTGGAACTTTTTCCTTTACCAACGGTCTGGCAAATTACGTCAGCCTTGTGGCGGCTTGTGCGCTTTATGCTATTCTGGAAAAGAAATATTATCCCCGCTGGCTGTTGTTCCTCGCCATTCCCTCGGTGATCCTCATGGTGGTTATTTCGGGCAGTCGCGCCACGGTTTCTGCATGCGCCATCTCCATTGCCTTTCTGGTATTGATCTGTTTGCGGCGGCCCACCTACATGGGGGGGTCTTTTAAATTTGTCATATTGGCTCTGCCCGGGTTGTGGCTGGTGACGAATCTGTCGATTTTCCAAGAGGGGATCATGGTTCAAACTGCACGGTTTGGTGAATCCGGGGGCGGCGTGCAGCACGGAATTATTGAACGCGCTTTGGGCGATTACCTGGAGGGGATTTATGCGGCCGCAGATGCCCCGTTTTTCGGCTATGGCCTGGGGATCGGAACCAACGCAGCGGCAGGGCTGCTCTCCGGCCAGCGTGGATTTGGCCTCGCCGAAGGCGAATGGGCTCGCGTCGTGAAGGAGGGTGGGCCCATTTTTGGCATGGCTTTTTTGCTGCTTCGCGTCTCGATTACTTTTTACCTCGGCTGGTCTGCCTTGGTTTCTTTTAGGAGGAGGCCTCCGAATCCGCTGGGATTGCTCATCTTTAGTTCCTGCGCTTTGCTCGTTCTCAGCGCCCAGTTTGGCCAGCCGACGGCACTCGGTTTCGCGGTGTTCGGGGCGGGACTCTGCCTTGCGTCCACCAATGTAATACTCGAGTACCTGCCGGAAGAGAGTGAAAGCCTTGAACCCATTCGTCGCCGCGGAAAACCGGGACGCTCGGTTTTTGCGGAAGCGTTGCATCAATAAACTCCTGTGAACCTCATTCATTCATCGCTGGCAAGAAAACGCAGATTGGCGAGGGATGCACGCGCGGCGGAGTATGCCGCTGTGGATTCGTGCGATGCGGTGGCCGTACAGCTTGCACGTTTCAATAAAGGTTGGGAACAGATGCAAAAATATGTTCCCTTTTACGCGAGGCTCGTAGAGCAAAAAAAAGCGCCGCGGAAATTTGAGACGTGGATGGAGTTTTTTGAGTCGCTACCGGTGGCAGATCGGAGTTTTGTTTACGAAAATCTCTCTAATTTAAGCGATTGCACGCGTCCTCCAGATACGTTCCGGACAACGGGCGGCTCGACCGCCGAACCGGTATCCCTGCCCTCGTGGTATTCGGAAACGGGAGAGACGGAGCGCAACGAATGGATCGGGCGAAGCTGGTATGGCATTGGGCCGGAGGATGCGTCGTTCCGGCTTTGGGGGCACAGCCATTTGCTCGGGAAAGGAATGCGCGGCTGGTTGAATGCCCGGAAGCGCGAACTGAAAGATGTGCTCTTGGGAATTGAGAGGATTTCTGCTTATGATTTGTCGGATGCGGCCTTGCTGCGTGCCTTCGCACAATTGCAGAACTCGCGAGCCACGTACATGCTGGGGTATAGCGCGGCGCTGGATCGGTTCGCACGCGTGGCCAGCGCGGCGGGGTTGACGAACCAGACCGAGTTAAAGGCGGTCATCGCGACTTCCGAATCGTTCCCGTGCGCCGATTCGCGCAAGGTGATCGAGGAGGCGTTCCAAGCTCCGGTAGCCTTGGAGTATGGAAGCGTCGAGACGGGCGTAATGGCCCATACCCGGAGGGACGAAGGATACCAGGTTTTTTGGCTGAGTTATTTTATTGAAGCAACCGAGCCCGCGCCCCAAGGCGGCTACAAGGTCCGGGTGACAAGCCTTTATCCCCGTTGCTTCCCGCTGGTGCGTTATGATTTGGGGGATGCCGTTGCGCTCGACGCGCCGAGCTTTGGCGTGCGCTGTTTTCCTGAAGTGATGGGGCGCACAAACCTTTTCCTGGAGCCCTCCCCGGGCGAGCGCATTCACTCGGAAGCGCTCTCCCATGCGGTGAAAGGGATCGGTTCCATGACGGGCTATCAGATGATCCAGGAGGGGGAATCGTTTACGCTCCTCTTGACGACCCTCTCCCGTATTACGGATGAGGAGATTGGGGAAATCCGCTCGCGGCTGGCAAAGATCAGTCCAAAATTGCAATCCGCCGAGATCCGGGTGGTGGATCGGCTGCAACAAACGCGCGCCGGAAAGACCCCGATGATCCTCCGGCGTTGACGCGTTTTTATGCATCCCATTCGCACCATCCTTCTCATCGGCAACTCGGAGGAATTTCAGTTCAGCATGAAATTGTTCCCGGAGATGCTACTGCGTCTTCTCCGAGGCAAAGGGGTGAACGCGGTGTTGATTCGGCCCAAGACTTATCTTGGAAAACTGGCCCCATGGGCCGGGCCGCTGGGGAAATGGCTTTTTTACGTGGACAAGTTTTTGATTTTCCCCTTCCAACTCAAGCGCGTGCTGCGGCGGGAAGGAGGCCCCGGGGTGATCGTTCATGTTTGCGACCATTCCAACGCAATGTATGTCCACTCGCTGGCGGAGGTGCCGCATATGGTCACCTGCCATGATATGATGCCGATGCGCTCGGCGCTGGGTGAAGTTCCCCAAAACCCGACCTCGTGGACGGGGAAGATTTTTCAGAAGCTGATTTTGAGCGGCTTGAAAAAGGCGAAATTCATCGTGTGCGTTTCCACGGCCACTCAGCGCGAGTTGCTGCGGCTTGCGCGCTATCCGGAGGGGCAAACGCGCATTGTTTTCAACAGCCTGAACTATCCGTATGCGCCGATGCCAATATCCGAAGCGCGCGCTCGGGTGGCGCAACTTACGGGTGGGGACGCCCCTTATCTCCTCCATGTGGGGGGGGATGCGTGGTATAAGAACCGCGCGGGGGTGTTGACGATCTATGCTGAAGTTCGGCGGCGACTGCGGGAGAAAGGAGCGTGCGCCCTGCCCCGGTTGGTGTACGCAGGCCCGTCGCTTCACCGCGAACTGGTTCCTTTTTTGCAGGAAGATCCGGCCATGGAGCGTGACGTGATCGGGGTCCGGGGTGTGGACAATGAAACGCTTCGCGCGCTTTATTCCGCCGCAGAGCTGCTGCTGTTTCCTTCGTGGGATGAGGGGTTTGGATGGCCGATCATTGAGGCGCAAGCCTGCGGGTGCCGCGTGGTGACAACCGGTCAGGCTCCGATGACGGAGGTGGGCGGCGAGGCGGCTTTTTTCATCGACCCGCATCATCCGATCAAGGCCGCCGGGACGGTGCTCGCCGTTTTGGAGCAGGAACCGGCGCAACGGGTGGAGCGGATCGCCAAGGGAATCGCGAATGCTGCCCGTTTCAAAGAAGATGTCATGATTGAGGGATACCTCGATGCGTACCTCCAGTTGCTTGCACCCCATGGGGAGGCTGCCCGGTGAGGATAACAATTGTTCAGGGAGCTTTTCTGCCCGTGCCGCCCTTGATGGGAGGCGCGGTGGAAAAGATCTGGTTTGCGCTGGGCAAAGAATTTGCGCGCCGAGGACATGAAGTGGTCCATATTTCGCGCCTTTGCAACGGGTTGCCGCGCGAAGAGGTGATTGAAGGGGTCCGGCATGTGCGCGTGCCGGGGTATGATACGCCGGGCTCACTCCTGCTGCTCAAAGGGTGCGATTTGCTGTATTCATTGCGGGCGCTCCGGGTGCTGCCCCAGGCGGATATTCTTTTAACCAACACATTTTGGCTGCCGATGCTGGTGCGCTCCAAACGGCCTGGAAAACTTTATGTTCATGCGGCCAGGTATCCCAAGGGCCAGATGCGGTTTTATGCTCATGCGGACCGGTTGCAGACGGTGTCTCAGCCCATCAAGGAAGCGATCGAGCGGGAGGTCCCTGAGTTGGCGGATAAGGTGCGCTGCATCTCCAATCCCCTCTCGGGTGCAGTGCCCTCGCTGGTGCCTGTGGAGCGGGAAAAACAGATTCTTTACGTGGGCCGCGTTCACCCGGAAAAAGGGATTGCGCTGTTGCTGGAGGCCATGTCGCTTATTCCCGAACCGAAACGCGCGGGCTGGAAACTTGTGGTAGTCGGTCCGGCCGAAGCCAGATACGGGGGAGGGGGAGAGAGCTACTTGGAGGAACTCCGGCGGCGGGCCGAAAAAATCAAGGATCACGTGGTTTGGACCGGAGCAATTTTTGATCCGGAATGTCTGGATATCCATTATCGTTCAGCCTCGCTCTTTGTTTATCCGTCGCTTGCCGAAAAGGGAGAAACCTTTGGACTTGCGCCGCTGGAAGCCATGGCGCAAGGGTGCCCGGCTTTGGTTTCCAACCTGGATTGCTTCAGGGATTTCATTGTGGAGGATTGCAATGGGTTTGTTTTTGACCACCGGAGCGCAAATCCTGCTCAGGCGCTCGCGGCGAAGTTGCAGGAGTTGATCGGCGATCCCGAACGCCTTGCGAGAGCCGCCGTGTTCGCGCATCAAAGAGCCGGGGAGTTTTCGCTGGAGCGCATTGCCGGGCAATACCTCGCAGATTTCCAATCCCTCCTTGGATAATACTCTATGGCTCCGACGCAATTTGGCCACATGCCGCGGCTCGACGGGTTCCGCGCCTTGGGCATTTTGCTGGTTCTCATAGGCCACACACTCACCTTTTCCTTGCGCTTGTCGCCGCAATGGGGAGCGGTGGGGGGAGGGGGAGTCATTCTGTTTTTCGCCCTGAGCGGATTCCTGATTACTTCGCTTCTTTGCAACGAGGAAGGGCGGCACGGAAAAATCGACGTGCTGGGGTTTTATCGGGACCGGGTGCTGAGAATTTTTCCCGCTTTCTTCTTCTTGCTCGCGGTGACCTCCTTGCTGATCGCGCTAAAGTTGGTATTGAATGTGCCTTGGTATAGCGTGGGGGTTTGCGCATTGTTCCTGCGCAATATCTTTGGGCGCGGCGATTCGCTGACTCATATCTGGACGCTTTCCCTGGAACAACAGTTCTATGCGTTCTGGCCGCTCTTGATCCGGGCGGTAAAATGCCGGTCCGCCTTGCCCTGGGCGGTCGGCGGGGTCGTTCTCGTGACGCTCTGGCGGACGGTTGCCATCCTTTTGAAACTTTGGAGTTACGAAAACGGACGGTTTTATGTGAGGCCGGATTTTCGGATCGATTCCATCTTGATCGGGTGCTGTCTTGCGTTGGTTCTCTACCGCCCCCTGGACGCCGGGAGGGCGGTGTATCGTCGAAGATTGGAGCAATGCGCACGGTTTGCACACCCCGTTTGGGTGCTGCCGGCTTTTGTGGCATGGACGGTCTCAACCTGCGATTCGGTGGCTATGCGACCGTATTTTGTCACTGTCCAGATGGGACTTGCGGGACTGCTTCTGCTGAATGTAGTGCTGTGTCCCGAAAGCCTGTGGGCGGGCTGGCTCTCTGCCCCTTGGCTGCGGCAGATCGGGCGTTATTCGTATTCCCTTTATTTGTGGCAACAGATTTTTCTGGTTGAAAAGTTTCCGGATTGGGGTTGGGTGCGGGTATTTCCATACGATCTCGGGGGAGCTTGTGTTGTGGGTGTTGCTTCGTATTACTTGATTGAACGCCCTTTTCTTGGGTGGAAGAAAAAGTTAAAGGAGCGTTCCCTGGCCCCGCCTATTCTAAGAAGCTGTCTAAAAATTCGGCGAGGGTGCGCAAGAGGGGAAAACGGGGTATGACAAGGCACGAGCGAGGAGCCTATCTGTGGATAGGCGACGAGGGAGTAACGCCTCAAATAATTCTTGTTCCAGGGTTTCTGAGAGTAGCCTGCCTTTATTCAAATTCCGTTTACACCTCTTGCCTGAAAGGTTGCAGCCGATCAAAGCGGCACACGTCAGCCGCCGCGCGCG